>CAVVZW010000090.1:0-3506 GCA_963752265.1 uncultured Alphaproteobacteria bacterium | reverse complement strand
TGTCGCTGATCCTCAAGCAAAAGGGAATGCTCGAGAAGGAATTCGCCAAGGACGGCATCCGCATCGTCTGGGTGCAATCGGCCGGTTCCAACAAGGCTCTGGAATTTCTCAACGCCGGCTCGATCGATTTCGGCTCGACCGCGGGTTCCGCGGCGCTCGTCGCCCGGATCAACGGCAACCCGATCAAATCGATCTACGTCTTTTCGCGGCCCGAATGGACCGCGCTGGTGACGACCAGGGATTCCAAGATCGCAACCGTTGCCGATCTCAAGGGAAAACGCGTCGCGGTGACCCGCGGCACCGACCCTCACATCTTCCTGGTCCGCGCTTTGCTCGACGCGGGCTTGACCGAAAAGGACATCACGCCGGTGCTGTTGCAGCATGCCGACGGCAAAACCGCGCTGATCCGCGGCGACGTCGACGCCTGGGCCGGGCTCGACCCGATGATGGCGCAGGCGGAGATCGAAGACGGCGCCAAGCTGTTTTTTCGCAAAGCCGATGCCAATACCTGGGGCATTCTCAACGTGCGCGAACAGTTCCTGAAGGACAATCCGCAAATCGTGCAGCGCGTGCTCGCAACTTACGAGGAAGCGCGCAAATATTCGCTCGCCAACTATGACGAGCTGAAGAAGGCGCTTGTGGTCGCGACCAAGCTCCCGGACGAGGTGGCCGACAAGCAGCTCAGGGAACGCACGGACCTCTCATCCAGCCGGATCGGCGCGCCGCAGCGTGAGTCGATTCTGGCCGCGGGCACTGCGCTGCAGCAAGCGGGCGTGATCGACGCCAAGGTCGACGTCAAGGCCGCGCTGGATTCGCTCATTGACGACGGCGTTCCGTTGCCGACGAATTAGTTGACGGAAGGTAAGACCATCGCTGTCGCAATAAGACGACCGGGGTCCCGGCGTTCGCCGGGACGACGGATGGAGATCCATTAGCCCGCCACCACCTTGCATTCTCTCGCCAGACACGGTTCTGGTAACCGCCATGACGAGCGAGACCATTACGGCCCAAAAACCGCAGATTTCGACCAGCGAAGCGGTCACGCGCCGCAGGCCTAATTACGCGCGGCCGCTGCTCGGTCTGCTGCTGCCCGTCGCCGTCGCGCTGGCATGGGAGATCACTGTCCGGTCTGGCGTTTCCAGCGGCCGGCTGGTGCCACCGCCGTCGAAGGTCTTTGCGACGCTGGCGGAACTGGCGGAAAGCGGCGAGCTGCTGCGCCATATCACGGCGACGATGATCCGCGTCATGACTGGATTTGGCTTCGGCGTGATCGCCGGCACGCTGCTGGGCGCGATCTCCGGTTATTGGGGACTGGCACGGCGGCTGCTCGACCCGACGATCCAGGCGTTGCGCGCAATTCCCTCGCTCGCCTGGGTGCCGCTCTTCATTTTATGGCTTGGTATCTTCGAAACCTCGAAGATCGCCCTGATTGCCATCGGGGTGTTTTTTCCGGTCTATCTCGGCGTGATGGGCGCGATCCTCTCGGTTGATCGCAAAATCGTCGAGGTCGGCCGCGCCTTCCGCCTTTCGGGGCCGGCCATGATCCGCCGCATCCTGCTGCCCGCCGTGCTGCCGGCCTATGTGGTGGCGCTGCGCGTCGGCCTTGGGTTGGGATGGATGTTCGTGGTCGCGGCTGAGCTGATCGGCGCCTCGGAGGGCCTTGGCTATCTCCTGCTCGATGGCCAGCAACTCGGCAAGCCGGCACAAATTCTCGCGGCCATCGTGGTCTTTGCCATTCTCGGCAAGACCACGGACTGGCTGATCGAAATCGCCGCCGCGCCGTTGTTGCGCTGGCAGGATGCCTTTAGCCCGAAAAGCGGAAACGCCTGATGCTGGTGCTTGAGGCGATCGACAAAACCTATCCGAACGGCGTCCACGCGCTGGAGCGCTTTTCCGCCCAAATCAATCTCGGCGAAATCGTCGCCATCATCGGCGGTTCCGGCTGCGGAAAATCGACGCTGTTACGCGCCGTCGCGGGCCTCGACCCCGCCACCTCCGGCAGCGTGACGCTCGATGGCACGATCATTAAAGCGCCGCATGCGAAAATCGGCATCATCTTCCAGGAGCCGCGGCTGCTGCCGTGGCTGAGCGTGGCCGACAATATCGGTTTCGGCCTCGGCGATTTGCCCGCCAGTGTCAGACGCGAACGGGTTGCGCACGCGCTTGCCAAAGTGGGCCTTGCCGACAAAGCCAATGCGTGGCCGCGCGAGCTCTCGGGCGGGCAGGCGCAACGGGTGGCGATTGCACGCGCGCTGGTGCCCCAGCCTGAAGTCTTGCTGCTGGATGAGCCGTTTTCAGCATTGGACGCCTTCACCCGGCGCGATTTGCAGGATCATCTTTTGGACCTCTGGGCGGAAACCCGGCCCACGCTCGTGCTGGTCACCCATGACGTCGACGAAGCCGTGGTGCTCGCCGACCGGGTGTTCGTGATGCGGCCCAGACCCGGCCGGCTGTTCGACGAGATCAGGATCAATTTAGGCCGCCCGCGAGACCGCAATTCACCGCACTTCGACAACTTCAAGCGCCGGGTCCTGACCGCGCTCGATCGCTCACTCGACCGCAACGTGCCGGACACGGAGGCGAAATCGAGCGCGGGTGAAGCGATGTGGTGGTGACATCCGCCAACGAAGGCATTACATCGACTACGAAAATATCCGGGAGAGAAAAATGGACGCCACTGAGCTCCGCGCCACGCAGGCCCCGATCAAGGAAAAATACAAGACCGATCCGAAAGCCGCTTTCATCACCTTGAAGGCGAAAGGCTCGATCGATAACGAAGGCATCGCTTGCAAGGTCGAGACTGGCCGGGCGCTCGCGGTCGCGGGCCTGCATCCGGCAACCGGCGGATCCGGGCTTGAGCTGTGTTCCGGCGATATGCTCTTGGAGGCGCTGGTCGCTTGCGCCGGGGTCACCCTGAAATCCGTTGCGACCGCCATTGAGGTGCCGTTGAAGACCGGCGATGTCAGCGCCGAAGGCGACCTCGACTTTCGCGGCACGCTCGGCGTCGACAAGGAGGCGCCAGTCGGCTTCGCGGAAATTCGCCTGCGCTTTGATGTCGATACGGACGCGCCCCAGGAGAAGCTCGACTTGCTTCTCAAACTCACCGAGCGTTATTGCGTGGTGTATCAGACCATCAAGAATGGCCCGAAAGTTTCGGTGACGATGAAGCGGGTGTGATGTGTTGATCCGTTCCCCTCCCCCTTGCGGTGGAGGGGTAAGGGGTGGGGGTACCGCAGGCTCAATATTGGGGCTCACCCCCTCCATAGCCGAAGCTCGGCTTCGGCGTTTCTTATAAGGACGGCCGCTGGAAGCGGCCTATGCCTCCGCCGAAAGGGGGGAGGGAGACTACCCGCCGCACGAGCTCATATGTCTCCCGATCTGCATTTCATCCTCTTGCTCGGCTTACGCATGGCGGTTGCCGCCGCCTTCGTGGTTACGGCATCCATGATCGCGGAAACCTCCGGCGCGGTGATCGGCGCGCTAATCGCGACATTGCCGATTTCGGC
>CAVVZW010000089.1:0-12356 GCA_963752265.1 uncultured Alphaproteobacteria bacterium | reverse complement strand
CCTCCTGCATCGTGATCCGCTTCCCGAAATCCTGCCGCTGGCGCCGCAAATCAACTACTGGATTCCAACTTTCGACATCGACGCGATGATGGTCGAAATCGGGCTGATGCTAGAATGGTATCTGCCGGATCGTGACGCCGTGCCGCCAACCGCCGCGCGCGATGAATTCGTGACGCAATGGCGTGATCTCCTGGGCAAGACGGCTTCCTTGCCGAAAACCTGGATGCTGCGGGATTTTCATTCTCCCAACCTGATCTGGCTTGCCGAGCGATCGGGAATTTCGCGCGTCGGCGTGATCGACTTCCAGGATGCGGTGCTGGGGCCGGCCGCCTACGACCTCGTCTCGCTTTTGCAGGATGCGCGGATCGATGTTCCCGAGCAGCTCGAACTGACCTTGCTGACCCGGTACATCAAGGCACGCCACGCAGCTGACAACACGTTCGATCCCGCCGGTTTCGCCGAGAGCTATGCGATCATGTCGGCGCAGCGGAATACCCGCCTGCTCGGCACCTTCGCCCGTCTCAACCGGCGCGACGGCAAACCGCAATATCTGCGCCACCAACCCCGAATCTGGACTTACCTGACGCGCTCACTGGCGCACCCGGTGCTGGCAGGCATCCGCGGGTGGTACGACGCCCAGGTCCCACCGCCCCAAGCGTGAGCTGCGCTGGCCTGCATTTACCTCACGTTAGCCATCTCCGACCTATTCTGACGGGTGCCCCTGCTGCCAGACATGACCTTGTTGATGCCCGGCGAGCAGAGGGCGGCTAGCTAGGGCGGAGTGTATGTCGGTGACAGAGCGGCGCAGGGGTGAACGCGTCACGTTCGAGCGGGGATTTGCCGCGCAGATGATGGGCATCGACGGCACGTGGCGCCGCGATTGCACCATGGAAGACGTTTCCGAGACGGGCGCCAAGCTGACGATCGAAGGCTCGGTCGAAGGACTGCATCTGAAGGAATTCTTTTTACTGCTGTCGTCGACAGGTCTTGCCTATCGCCGATGCGAACTCGCCTGGGTGAATGGCGACCAGATCGGGGTCAATTTTCTCAAGATGGGCGACAAGAAGAAAAAGTCGCGCCGTCCCGCCGAGGCCTAGAGCTCCGGCAAAATGCAACCTTGTGCCCGTCTTACCCCCGTCATATCGGGCGAATATGGCGGTTACCCAACACTGTAAGGCCTGAATCGCCGTGGTATGATTCGAGGGTTCGATTGCCCACCGGCGCCCAATCCGAAACCAAGAACTGAAGATGCCCGTTAAGCCCGACAAAGCCATGGTCCTCGCCGCCGGTCTCGGCCTGCGGATGCGTCCTTTGACAGAACGGCTGCCCAAGCCGCTGGTGCCTGTGGCGGGCCGCGCGCTGCTCGATCATGTACTCGACAAGCTTGGCGACGCCGATGTCAGCGAGGCGGTCGTCAACGTCCATTACCTGCCCGACCAGATCATCGATCACGTAGCGGGGCGCAAACGGCCGCGCGTGATCATCTCGGACGAACGTGACCAGGTGCTCGGCACCGGTGGCGGCGTCGTCAAGGCGCTGCCGCTGCTCGGTGACGCCCCGTTCTTTCACCTCAACGCCGATACGCTGTGGATTGACGGCGTGCGGCCGAACCTCGCGCGGCTTGCGGAAGCCTTTGATCCCTCACGCATGGATATCCTGCTGCTGATGGCGCCGACTGCCGGCAGCATCGGATATGAGGGGAACGGCGATTACGCCATGCTGCCTGACGGCGCGCTGCGCAGGCGCAAAGAGCACCAGGTTGTTCCGTTCGTCTATGCGGGGGTTGCGATCATCTCGCCCACGGTGTTCGCCGGCGCGCCGAATGGCGAATTTTCGTTGACCCGAATGTTCGACGCCGCCAACGAGCAGGAGCGGCTGTTTGGCCTGCGGCTCGACGGCACCTGGATGCATGTCGGAACGCCTGATGCCATCGGCGCCGCCGAAGAGGCGTTTCTCGAAAGCGTGGCGTAGCCGCCCCGCTGTCATCCTTCAGAGAATTTTTTGCGATGGATGCGCGGGTCAAGCCCGCGCATGACGAGCTGACAACCCCTATATTCGCCTGACCTCGAATCAGGCAGCCCCATGCGCGTCCTCAGCGTTCCCTCTTCCGTGCCGTTCTTGCGCACCGTCGTCGCGGCGCTGCTCGATGGACGGCTGGTTGCGGGATTTGAGGCGCGTAAGGAGCCGGAGAGGCTGACACAAGCCACGCTCTATCTTCCCACCCGGCGCTCGGGGCGGCTGGTGCGGGAAATATTTCTGGAAGAACTCGGCACACAGGCTGTGCTGCTGCCCCGTATCGTTGCCCTTGGCGACATCGACGAAGACGAACTGGCCTTCGCCGAGGACGAAGATTCTTATGGCGGCACGGCCGCGCTGGAGCTTCCGCCCAAACTTGGCGAACTGGAACGCCGGCTGACCTTGGCGAAGCTGGTGGCGGCATGGGCGAAGAGCCCGGACTCCACGTCGCTTGTGGTCGGCGGTCCGGCGTCGACGCTCGCCTTGGCCCGCGACCTCGCGCGGCTGATGGACGACATGGTCACCCGCGGCGTCGGATGGAGCGCCCTGGACGGACTGGTGCCAGATTCCTTCGATCAATACTGGCAATTCACCCTCAAGTTTTTGCGGATCGCGCGCGAAGCCTGGCCGGCCTATCTTGCGGAAGTCGGCCGAATTGAACCCGCGGAGCGGCGCGACCGCTTGATCGACGCGGAAGCCAAGCGCCTGGCCACCCGTCACGCCGGCCCCGTGATCGCGGCCGGCTCGACCGGATCGATGCCGGCGACCGCAAAATTCCTGCACGTGGTGGCATCGCTGCCACAAGGCGCCGTCGTCCTGCCGGGACTGGATACCGATCTCGATGACGACGCATGGCAAAGCATCGGCGGCGTCAAAGATGCGCAAGGCAGGTTCACCACCCCGCCCTCTTCGAACCATCCGCAATACGCCATGCAGGCGCTGCTGCAACGCTTTTCGATCAAACGCCGCGACGTCGCGATTCTTGGCGAGCCTCCGGCCGGCGGGCGCGACATTCTCGTGTCCGAGGCGATGCGACCCTCGAATGCGACGGCGCAATGGCAACGGCGCCTGACCGAGCCTGAGATTGCCGAGAAAATTTCGCTCGGCATGGTCAAGCTCGCCGTGATCGAGGCGGAGAATTCCGAGATGGAGGCGCTTTCGATTGCGGTTGCGATGCGCGAGGCGCATCACCTCGGCCGGACGGCCGCGCTGGTGACGCCGGACCGGGCGCTGGCGCGGCGCGTGACCGCGGCTCTTGGCCGCTGGAATCTGGCGTTCGATGATTCGGGCGGCGATGCGCTGCTGGACACGCCAACCGGAATCTTTGCGCGGCTTGCGGCTGAAGCAGCGACCCGGCAGCTTGAGCCACCGACGCTACTGGCTCTATTAAAACATCCGCTGTGCCGGCTCGGCGCGGCCAAAAGCGCGTTTCGAAACGCCATTGAAACGCTCGAAATCGCGCTACTGCGCGGTACGCGGCCGCAAGGTGGAAGCACGGGGCTGGTGCAGGACCTGATCCGTTTTCGGTGTGACTTGAGACAATTGCGCGCCGGTGAATCCTCGTCGCTGCACAAGGCCGAGCCGCGAAGCAAATTGACGGAAGAAGAGCTAAATGCCGCGGCCGATCTGATTTCTCGCCTGAAACAGGCGCTCGCGCCGCTTGAAGGTCTGAGCGCCTCCAAACCATTCGACTTTACCGAACTGGCAAACTGCCATCGCGAGATCCTGATCGCGTTGTCGCGCGATGAGAATGACGTGGCGCTGGCATTCGAGGACACGGCGGGGGCGGCGCTGGCGCTTGCCTTTGACGATGTGCTGGGCCGAGGCGCGCTCAGCGGATTGATGGTGTCCCTCGCCGACTATCCGGAAGTGTTTCAGACCGCCTTTGCCGATCGCACGGTGCGGCGCGCGGAGCGCAATCATGTTTCGCTCAAAATATATGGACCACTGGAAGCGCGACTGACCGAGTCCGACCGCGTCATCATCGGCGGCCTGGTGGAAGGCGTCTGGCCGCCGGCGCCGCGAATCGATCCCTGGTTGAGCCGGCCGATGCGGCACGAACTCGGCCTTGATCTGCCTGAGCGTCGCATCGGTCTCTCCGCCCACGATTTTGCCCAGCTGCTCGGCGCCGACGACGTCATTCTCAGCCACGCCGCCAAGGTCGGCGGCGCGCCGGCCGTCGCCTCGCGTTTTCTGCACCGCCTGGAAGCGGTGGCGGGCGAAGCGCGCTGGAATGAAGCGACACGCGCGGGAAGCAACTATGTGCGCTGGGCAAGCGGGCTCGATCACCCGAAGAAGATCGAACCCTGCAAGCAGCCCGCGCCGCGGCCACCGCGCGCCGCGCGGCCGTTGCGGTTGTCGGTGACCGCGATCGAAGACTGGTTGCGCGATCCCTATACGATCTATGCGAGACACATCCTGCGGCTCTATCCGCTCGATCCCGTCGACATGCCGCTATCGGCTGCCGATCGCGGCTCTGCCATTCACGACGCGATCGGCGAATTCACGCAAGTTTTTGCGACCTCGCTGCCCGACGATCCCGCCAGCGCGCTGCGCGGCATCGGCCAGAAATATTTCGCGCCGTTGATGGAGCGCCCTGAGGCGCGCGCGCTGTGGTGGCCACGTTTTCTGCGCATCAGCGCCTGGTTTTCCGACTGGGAGAGGGTCCGCCGCGACCATCTCGCTACCATCGCGGCCGAAACCCCGGGCGAAATTCCGATCTCGCTCGGCGATGGGCGCAACTTTATCTTATCGGCGCGGGCCGACCGGATCGAGCGGCGGCACGACGGCAGCTTTGCGATTCTTGATTACAAGACCGGTCAGCCGCCGACCGGCAAACAGGTACGGATGGGGCTGTCGCCGCAACTCACATTGGAGGCGGCGATCTTGCGGGAAGGCGGCTTTGCCGGTGTGCCGGCGGGCGCCTCGGTGGGCCATCTCGTCTACGTCCGGCTCTCCGGCAACAATCCGCCCGGCGAAGAGAAGCCGCTGGAATTGAAAATCAGGCCGAGTGATACGCCGCAGCCGCCGGACGCGGCGGCCGACTATGCGCGGGCTCAGCTCGAAATATTGATCCGGAAGTTCGACGACGAGAATGAGCCCTATACGTCGCTCAATCTGTCGATGTGGGCCAATCGATACGGTCATTACGACGATCTCGCCCGCATCAAGGAATGGTCGGCGGCCGGCGGCCTCGGGATTGAGGAATATTGAGGGATGGTGAAACCGTTGCGCCAGATCCCCGATGCGATCCGCGACGCCCAGGTGCGCGCTTCGAACCCCGCGGCTTCCGCCTTCGTCTCTGCCAATGCCGGTTCGGGCAAGACGCATGTGCTGGTGCAGCGGGTGATCCGCCTGCTGCTCGAAGGCGTGCCGCCGGAAAAAATCCTATGCGTCACCTTCACCAAGGCTGCCGCCGCCAATATGGCCGAGCGGGTATTTTCAACGCTGGGTCACTGGATCACGCTCGACGACCGCGCGCTGGATCAGGCGATCATGGCGATGGGCATCGCGCATCCGAACACCCCGCTTCGAACGACGGCGCGAAAGCTGTTCGCCTGCGCGCTTGAGACCCCGGGCGGACTGAAAGTGCAGACCATTCACGCACTCTGCACCCGGCTGTTGCAGCAATTTCCGTTTGAGGCGCACGTGCCGGCGCGTTTTTCCGTTCTCGACGACCGCGATCAGAACGACATGATGGAGCGCGCCAATCTGAAGGTTCTGCTCGATGCCTCCCGCGATCCCGACAGTCCAACGGGTAAGGCGCTGAACGTCGCGATGGCGAGCGCCGCCGACGTCACCTTGAAGGACGTCGTCCGCGAGGCCTGCCTCAGCCGCGACCATTTCATGGCATGGACCGGGGCCGCAGGCCACGTGGACGTCGCCGTTGCACAACTATCGGCGGCGCTCGGCGTGGCTATCGCCGATCGCCTGGAAGAGATCGAACGCGAGATCGTGGACGGGCCGAACCTGCCCCGTGCGCGCTGGGAAGAAATCGCTGACATTCTCGATACTGGCAGCAAAACCGATTCCGATCAGGGCATTCGGCTGCGCGAGGCATCTCGCGCCAGCGCCGCCACGCAAGTGGACGACTACCTCGGCGTATTCCTGACCGACGAACGCTCGCCGCGTAAGACACTTTTGACCAAGAAGTTTTGCGACAACAACCGGGCGGTCGCTCATCTGTTTGAGCAAGAACGCCTGCGCCTCGATCCGCTGATCGAGCGACGGCGCGCGATCGTCATCCGCGACCGCACCACCGCGCTCCTGCACATTGCAACCGCGGTGGCCGGCCATTACCGGCAGGAAAAGACCGAACGCGGCCTGCTCGATTACGACGATCTGATCGACAAGACGCTCGAAATGCTCGACCGTGTTTCGTCCGGCTGGGTGCATTACAAGCTCGACCGTGGCGTCGATCATGTGCTGATCGACGAGGCGCAGGATACCAGCCCCCGGCAATGGGACATCCTCACCCACATCATTTCCGAATTCACGGCCGGCGAGGGCGCGCGCGACGGCATCATCCGCACCATCTTTGCCGTCGGCGACGAGAAGCAATCGATCTTCTCGTTTCAGGGCGCCGATCCGCACGAATTCGATGCCCGCCGCCGGATGCTGCATCAAAAATTCACCGACGCGGGGCTGAAGTTCGATCCCGTGACGTTCATCTATTCGTTCCGCTCGGGCCCGGCGATCCTGCAATCGGTCGACCACGTGTTCCGCGATGAAGCGATCTATCGCAGCATTCACGCCGAGAAAACCTATCCTTTGCACGAAGCCTTGCCCGATGCCGGGCCGGGCCTGATCGATCTCTGGGAGCTGGCGGAAGCCGACGACAAAAAAGACATCGAGGGCTGGCGGGCGCCGTTCGACGGCGTTTCCGTCACGAGCCCCGAAGTCAAACTCGCCCGGCGTATCCAGGCCGAGATCAAGTCGCTGATCGAAAGCGGCACCATGACCGGCCGCTCCGGCGACCGCCGTCCGCTTCGTTACGGCGACGTTCTGGTCCTGGTGCGCCGGCGCGGCAACGCCTTCGACGCGGTGATCCAGGCGCTCAAGCACGCCGATATTCCTGTCGCGGGCGCCGACCGGCTGAAACTGACTGAACACATCGCGATCATCGACCTGATGAACCTCACCGATGCGTTGCTGCTGCCGCAGGATGATCTGGCGCTCGCCACCGCGCTCAAGAGCCCGCTGTTTGGCCTCGATGACGACGACCTGTTCAAGCTGGCATGGCAGCGCCGCGGGTCGCTGCGCGACGCGCTGCGGCTTCATGCGGTTGACGACGAAAAATTGGCGGCCGCGCTCAAACGCCTTGAGGCCTGCGAACAGCACGCGGCACTGGAAACGCCGTTCGCGTTCTATGCATGGCTTCTTGGCGGCGATGGGGGCCGCAGGCGCATCCTGCGCCGGCTCGGACTGGAGGCCAACGACGCGCTCGATGAATTTCTGGAACTGGCGTTGAATTATGAGCGCAAGGCGCCCGCCTCGCTGCAAGGCTTCATGTCGTGGCTGCGCACCGCCGACCTCGAAGTAAAGCGCGACATGGAAATTTCCCGCAACGAAGTTCGCGTCATGACCGTGCACGGCGCCAAGGGACTGGAGGCGCCGGTGGTGTTTCTGGTCGACACGACGTCCTCGCCGTCGGACACACAACGGCTACGGCTCATTCATTTGCCGAAGGAGCAAGAAAGGCCGGGCGTCGTGGTGTGGGCAGGCAAGAAGGCCGACGATCCCCAAACTGTGACGAGTGCTCGGACAGCGATGCTCGGCGAGACCGAGGACGAATATCGCCGTCTGCTTTATGTCGCGATGACGCGCGCGGCCGATCGTCTCGTCGTCGGCGGCTGCATGCCCGGCAACATGAACAACGTCCGCGCGTTATGCTGGTACGATCTGATCGGCAAGGGACTTGAAAAATCTGGACTGCAATCGGAGACGATCGAGACTTCAGGTCTCACCGTGAAGCGCTACATGCGCGCTGGAGATGGCGCGGCTGCGACAGCTCAGCCCGCAACGGCGGAAGCCACACCGGTCGATCGGCCCGCCTGGCTTCATGAAACGATCACGACGGCTGCGAGCGCCGACAATCCCCTGCGTCCTTCCGACCCGGCCGACAGCGGCAGCCGCCGCTTTCGCGCCGGCGATTCGTCCCAAACGCGCGCTCAAGCCTTGCGGCGCGGCACGCTGGTGCACCGGTTGCTGCAATCACTGCCCGATATCGCGGCTGAGCGGCGGCGCGAGGCGTCGCGGAATTTTCTCCGCCGCAATGCCGGTGACTGGAGCGACAGCGACCACGAAGCGCTGGCCACCAAGGTGCTTGATTTGATCGGTGACGTCAGATTTGCGGCCATATTCGGCGACGGCAGCCGCGCCGAGGTGCCGATCGTGGGCCGGCTCGAACGCACCGACGGCACGTCGATGCTCGTCTCCGGACAAATCGACCGGCTGGTCGTGACCGGCACGCAGGTGCTTATCGTCGACTTCAAGACCAACCAGAGCCCCCCGGATTCAGCCGCCGATGCGCCGGCCGCCTATATCCGCCAGCTCGCACTTTATCGGGCTGTACTTGCGCGGCTGTATCCCCAACGGCCCATCCGGACCGCGCTGCTTTGGACCGAAACCCCTGAATTAATGGAGATTTTGCCTTCCGCGCTGGACGCTGGACTGGCAACGATCACGGCCGGGAGATCAAAGCTTGACCCGGCAACCACGCGTTCATAGTTTGCATTGCATGATCACGGCGGCGATTCTTATCCAGCGCCGCATCCCGAACGGAACGAGGTGTTAAAAATGGGCGTTGGCAAGGTTTCCGATACCGACTTCGAGGCCGAGGTGCTGAAGGCGCAAGGCCCGGTCGTCGTAGATTTCTGGGCTGAATGGTGTGGGCCGTGCCGAATGATCGCACCCGCGCTGGACGAGATTGCCGGCGCCATGGGCGACAAGGTCAAGATCGTCAAGCTGAACGTCGATGAAAGCCCGAAGACCGCGTCGAAATATGGCGTGATGTCGATCCCGACGCTCATGATCTTCAAAGGTGGCGAGATGGCCTCCCGCCAGGTCGGCGCCGCGCCGAAGGCTAAGTTGCAGCAGTGGATCACCGCCGCGGTTTGATCTTCGTCCCAACAATTCTGAAAAACGGCCGGCGATTCGTCGGCCGTTTTTGCATTTGTAACTACTATGTCGGCGGCGTCCTGTTGGCGGAAAGCACCTGGCCGGCGAGATAAAGCGATCCTGTGATCAGAATCCGCGGCGGCATTTCATAAGCAAGTTTTGCGACCGCCCCGAGCGCTGCCCCGACACTGGCGGCGCTTTCCACGCGCATGCTCAAGCCGCGCGCCGCATCCATCAGTCGATCGAGCGGCATGGCGCCCTCGCGATCCGGAATCGGCACCGCGATAATATGACGGGTCAGGCCGGCGAAATTGGCCAGAAAGCCACCGGCATCCTTGTTGGCCATCATGCCGACGATCACGACCAGCGGGCGGGACACCCGCTCCTCAAGATCACCGAGTGCCGCCGCAACAACCCGGCCGCCTTCGGCATTATGACCGCCATCGAGCCAGATTTCCCCGTCCGCCGGCCCTTGATCCACCAGGGGACCAGGACCCAGCCGCTGCATCCGCGCCGGCCATTCCGCACTCACGACGCCCGCCTCGAAGGCAGAAGGCTCGATCTTGAAGATGTCGAGCGCGCGCAGCGTGGCCACGGCAAGGCCCGCATTGTCGAATTGATGGCGGCCGAAAAGCCTCGGCGCCGCCAGATCCAGCAAGCCGCGCTCGTCCTGATAGACCAGCCGCCCGTGCTCGATACCGACATGCCAGCCCTCGCCCGCGACATGCAACGGGGCCCGCATTCGCCGCGCCTGCGCTTCGATCGCCGCCATCGCCTCGCCCGCCTGCTCGGCGCAAATCACCGGCACATCGCGCTTGATGATCCCGGCCTTCTCGGTCGCGATCGATTGCAGCGAATCGCCTAAGAATTCGCGGTGATCGATGCTGACGGGCGAAATGACGCTGGCCGCAGGCCGCTCGATCACATTGGTCGCATCCAGCCTTCCGCCGAGGCCAACCTCGAGCAGCACCGCATCCGCCGGATGCCGCGCAAACAAATCAAATGCCGCGGCGGTCTCGATTTCAAACAGGGTGATGGGCTCGCCGGCATTGGCGCTTTCGCAGCGCTCGAGTGTCGCGGCCAATTCCTCGTCATCGACAAGGATGCCGCCACCAGGACGGCCCAGCCGATAGCATTCGTTGAGCCTCACCAAAAAAGGCGAGGTGAAGACATGGACCCGAAGACCTGCCGCCTCCAGGATCGCCCGCAAATAGGCAACGGTTGAGCCCTTGCCGTTGGTCCCCGCCACGTGAATGACCGGCGGCAGCTTGCGTTCGGGATGATCGAGCCGTTGCAGCAGGCGTTGCATCCGCTCCAGACCAAGATCAATGCGCGCCGGATGCAGGTTTGCCAGCCGCGCAATCAGATCGCCGAGCCTCCGTGACGTGGCAGGCAGACCGTTCACGCGAGCGGCGCAGCCGGCGCCATTTCCGCGGCCGAAGAACTCGTAGCTGAGGTCGCGACCTGTACCGCAGGCTTCGTTACCGTATCCAGCGCCGGCGATTTGGTGAAGAGACGACAAAGCCTTGCCAGCGTCGGACGCAGGTCGTGGCGATGCACGACCATGTCGACCATGCCATGGTCCTTGAGGTATTCGGCGCGTTGGAAGCCGTCGGGCAATTTCTCCCGGATGGTTTGTTCGATGACCCGCGCGCCAGCAAAGCCGATCAAGGCGCCCGGCTCGGCGATCTGCACATCGCCCAGCATCGCATAGGACGCGGTGACACCGCCGGTGGTGGGATTGGTCAGCACGACGATATAGGGCAGCTTCGCCTCACGCAGCATCTGGATCGCCACCGTGGTGCGCGGCATCTGCATCAACGACAAAATGCCTTCCTGCATGCGGGCGCCGCCAGACGCGGCAAACACGATGAAGGGCGATTTCTTCTCAAGCGCGAGTTCGAGCCCGCGCACGATCGCCTCGCCAGCCGCCATACCGAGCGAACCGCCCATGAAATCGAAATCCTGCACGGCGACGACGACAGCCGCGCCCTCGAGCTTGCCGTAACCGACCTTGACCGCATCGTTGAGTCCGGTGCGGGTGCGCGCATCCTTGATGCGATCGGCGTATTTGCGCTCGTCGCGGAAGCGAAGCGGATCGGCCTGCACTTCGGGCAGCGCCACGTCGAACCAGGTTTCGTTGTCGAAGATCGACTTGAGACGCGCCACCGCGCCCATGCGCATGTGATAGTTCGAGCCGGGAATGACGAACTGATTGGTCTCAACATCCTTGTAGAACACGAGCTGCCCTGAATCGGGGCACTTGATCCACAAATTCTCCGGCGTCTCGCGGCGAAGCATATTGCGGATCTTCGGCCGGACGACGTTGGTGAGCCAATTCATGCTGCGCTCCGAACTGCCTTTATTTGCGTGAATATATGGCCATCCCGGGAGGACCCGGCAAGGCGCTGCCCTCCGCCAAGCTTTACCAAATCGCGGCCTGGAGCTTCGATTCAATCAGAATTGAAGCTCCAGGTTATTCTTTTGACGCGTTTTCTTCACGCGAACCGGCGTCCACTTCGCTCGAAAACGCTCTATTTCGCGCTGCGAACGCCGGCCGCCAGCGCGGCCGTCAATTCGGCCACGGCGGCGACGGTTTTGGCCGAGGCTTTGCCTTCCGAATCAAGGCTCGAGCGCAAGGCGTCCACGAGCGCCGTGCCGACCACGGCGCCATCGGCCTTGGCTGCAATCGCGGAGGCTGCTTGCGGCGTGCGAATGCCGAAACCGACGCAGACCGGCAACGCCGTGTGCCGCTTGATGCGCGCGACAGCTTCGCCCACCGCGCCGGAATCCGCAGCCGCGCTGCCCGTGATCCCCGTGACCGAGACGTAATAGACAAAGCCGGACGTATTGGCGAGCACGGCCGGCAGGCGTTTGTCGTCCGTCGTGGGCGTCGCAAGCCGGATGAAGTTCAATCCTGCCTTCATCGCCGGCAAGCACAATTCCGAATCTTCTTCCGGCGGCAGATCGACAACGATCAAGCCGTCAACGCCGGCTGATTTGGCGTCGGTCAGGAATTGATCGACGCCGTAAATATAGATCGGATTGTAGTAGCCCATCAGCACCAGCGGCGTAGCGTCGTCGCCCTTGCGAAATTCGCGCACCAGGCCAAGCGTCTTCTTCAAGGTCATGCCCGCATGAAGTGCGCGCAAGCCGGCCGCCTGGATCGAGGGGCCATCCGCCATCGGATCGGTAAAGGGCATGCCGATCTCGATGACATC
>CAVVZW010000088.1:0-16441 GCA_963752265.1 uncultured Alphaproteobacteria bacterium | reverse complement strand
GTCCGCACGGTTTTGTCCGGTAGCGTTTATTTTCAATGAATGGAGGACGCGCATGGTTAACCGCCAGTGTGCGGCTCCACTACTGTTTTGCAAGCCGGTTCCGGCGTGAACCTCATGTTAAATCCAGTCTGCTTTAAAGCACGGCGGAGTAAAGGGGTCAGGGACATTCTCATGCCGGTTCATCGCAGACGTTTTCGTATCGAGGAAGCTCTCTCCGGAGACATTCAGATGCCGCCGGAAGTCGAAGCCGAAGTCGGCCCCATGCATCTCGAAATCATGAGCGAGCTGCGCGCCATCAGAGCCCAGATGGCTGTCTCTCGACCATCCAGTGTCACCACCGAGACGATCGGCGAAGCCGCGTCACGCGAAGTTGCGGAGGCCCACGCCTTGCTTGAAACCTATCGCGCCCAGATCGAACAATGCGAGAAGCTGAAGGTCGAACTCGACCTGATCTATGACGCCATTACCCGCACCAAGCGCGAAATCGCCGTGCTGCATGGCAAGAGCTTCAACGGCGAGGAGATGGCCAAGGTCAATGGCGAACTCGGCGCCGTCGTCGGCGGCACGGAAGAAGCCACCCAGCAGATCCTGGAAGCCGCCGAATCAATCGATAACGCGGCTACCGCGCTCAGCAAAATCACGTCGCCCGATCAGCAGAAGCTGCTCAGCGAGGAAATCCAGGAACGCGTCGTCTCCATTTTCGAGGCCTGCAACTTCCAGGATCTGACCGGCCAGCGCATCAAGAAGGTGATGAACACGATGAAGTTCATCGAAAACCACATCACCGTCATGATGGATATCTGGGGCGGCGTTGACGCAATCAAGGCCCATGCGCCGGCGATCGTCGATACCCGCGAGGGTGACGCCAAGCTCCTGAACGGTCCGAGACTTGACGGCGATGTCGGCCACGCCTCGCAGGACGATATCGACGCGTTGTTCGATTGATCAAGGCATTCGGTTCATGACAAAACGCCGGCCATCTCTGAGATGGCCGGCGTTTTTGTTTGATGCGCTGAGGTTTCAGCGCATGCTCACGCGCGCGGCGCGCAGCGGACATAGACCATGTTGCCGTATCGGGTAGCCGCATCCTTGTCGATGAAGCGGGTGATCAGCACCCTGCCATCGAAGGATGAGATCTCGCGGTCCTGCTCGCCGCCGGCCGGACCTGGCGGACCAATGTAATTCTTGCCGCTCGGGCTGCCCTTCAAGCGCAACTCCTGCGGCGTTGCCTGATCGGCCAGATGCATAATGACCCCGCCGGTCGCGCCCGCGCCGATCACGTAAGGCTGCTTGCATTGCGCCTTCGCGGCCGCTTCGGTGCGCGCCCGGTCATTGGGATTCTGGAACGAGGCCAGTCCCCATTTGCCGACGATCTCATCGGGGCGGATGGTTGCGGGCATTTCCGGTACTGGCGCCGCCTCGGGAGCTGCCGTCGGAGATGACGACGAGAAGGAGGGCAGGCTCATGCTGCTGCACGCCCCCAATAAGAGCGTGAGCACCAAGGCGGTGCCCAGATTGGCAGCCATCCGTACGCCACCTGAAACGACCATGTTCATCCCCAAGCAAATTCTCAGGCCGCCCCATCCGGCAGCCAAGCGCAAAAACCTCGACCTAGCAACGACGTCCTGCAAAATACGCCGCCGCACCGATGTGGTTTCCGAAAGCATCCTATACGAACCTCATCAACGCCTTCTTAACCTCGTTTGCTTGACAGGACCGCCGCGAGGCCATATCCCCCTGTCGCACAGTTGGCACTCCAAGCACCCGATTGCCAAGGAACACGATGGGGCTGCCCTCGGCCACGGTCGGACACACCCCGTATTCCCAGTCAATTTCGGCAGCAAATCGACCAGCAGAATCAGGCCTCCAAAGGAACCGTCATGGCTAAAACCACATTTCGCCCACTGCATGACCGTGTTGTGGTCAAGCGCCTCGATGCTGAACAAAAGACCAAGGGCGGCATCATCATTCCCGACACCGCCAAAGAGAAGCCCTCGCAGGGTGAAATCACGGCGGTAGGTCCGGGCGGCCGTGACGAATCCGGCAAGCTGATCCCGATCGACCTCAAGGTCGGTGACATCGTCCTGTTCGGCAAGTGGTCCGGCACCGAGGTCAAGCTCGACGGCGTGGACCTCCTGATCATGAAAGAAAGCGACATCATGGGCGTGCTGGCTTAACGCAGCAGACCCAATTGTAACCCGCGCCTCGACGCGCACTCAGGCGTCATGCCCGGACTTGATCCGGGCATCCATTCTCTCAAGAAAGCTGGATTGCCGGTCATAGGCAAGCGAAAGCGACGCCGTCCTTCAGACGGCTATGCCCGGCAATGACGAAGTGAGCGACGCGGCAAGCACAAACCTTCCGAATTTAAGGAGTTAGGACTATGGCTGCCAAGGACGTCAAATTTTCCGGAGACGCGCGCGATCGCATGCTGCGCGGCGTCGATATTCTCGCCAATGCCGTCAAGGTGACGCTCGGCCCCAAGGGCCGCAACGTCGTCATTGAAAAGAGTTTTGGCGCGCCCCGTATCACCAAGGACGGCGTGACCGTCGCCAAGGAAATCGAACTTGACGACAAGTTCGAGAATATGGGCGCGCAGATGCTGCGCGAAGTCGCCTCCAAGACCAACGACAACGCCGGCGACGGCACCACCACCGCTACCGTGCTTGCGCAAGCGATCGTACGTGAAGGCGCCAAGTCCGTTGCGGCCGGCATGAATCCGATGGATCTCAAGCGCGGCATCGAGATCGCGGTCGCGGCCGTAGTGAAGGACATCGAGAAGCGCGCCAAGCCGGTTGCCTCCTCCTCCGAAGTTGCCCAGGTCGGCACCATCTCCTCCAACGGCGATGCCGCAATCGGCAAGATGATCGCGCAGGCGATGCAGAAGGTCGGCAACGAAGGCGTCATCACCGTTGAAGAAAACAAGTCGCTCGAGACCGAAGTCGATATCGTCGAGGGCATGAAATTCGACCGCGGTTACCTGTCGCCGTATTTCGTCACCAATGGCGAGAAGATGACCGCCGAGCTTGAAGACGTCTACGTGCTGCTGCACGAGAAGAAGCTGTCCGGCCTGCAGGCGATGCTGCCGGTGCTGGAAGCCGTGGTGCAGTCGGGCAAGCCGCTTCTGATCATTGCCGAGGACGTCGAGGGCGAGGCGCTGGCGACGCTGGTCGTCAACCGCCTGCGCGGCGGTTTGAAGGTTGCCGCCGTCAAGGCGCCGGGCTTCGGTGACCGCCGCAAGGCAATGCTGGAAGACATCGCGGTTCTGACCGGCGGTCAGCTGATTTCGGACGAACTCGGCATGAAGCTCGAGAGCGTCACGGTCGCCATGCTCGGCCGCGCCGGCAAGGTCGTGATCGACAAGGAAAACACCACGATCGTCAAAGGCGCCGGCAAGAAAAAGGACATCGAGGCCCGCGTCAACCAGATCAAGGCCCAGATCGATGAAACCTCGTCGGACTATGACCGCGAGAAGCTCCAGGAGCGTCTGGCCAAGCTCGCCGGCGGTGTCGCGGTGATCCGCGTCGGCGGCGCCACGGAAGTCGAAGTCAAGGAAAAGAAGGACCGCGTCGAGGACGCGCTGAACGCGACGCGCGCGGCCGTGCAGGAAGGCATCGTGCCAGGCGGCGGCGTTGCCTTGCTACGCGCCAAAAAGGCTGTGGGGCGAATCCACAACGACAACTCCGATGTGCAGGCCGGCATCAACATCGTGCTCAAGGCGCTGGAAGCTCCGATCCGCCAGATCGCCGAGAATGCCGGTGTTGAAGGTTCGATCGTCGTCGGCAAGATCCTGGACGACAAGTCGGAGACGTTCGGCTTCGACGCCCAGACCGAAGAGTATGTCGATATGGTCGCCAAGGGCATCATCGATCCGGCCAAGGTGGTTCGCACCGCCCTGCAAGATGCGGCGTCCGTGGCTGCCTTGCTGGTGACGACCGAAGCGATGGTTGCGGAATTGCCGAAGGAGGCCGCGCCGGCGCCCGGCGGTGGCCATGGCCATGGGGGCGGCATGGGCTTCTAGCTCGACCAGCTACAACAACCACACCCGATCAAGAAGGCCGCCTCCGAGCGGCCTTCTTTTTTGGCGCTTGTCCCTAACCTTTGCTAGGAAGGGCGAGACTAGGCTCCGACTTGCTCGCGGGCTCTCAAGCTCGACGATTTAGGTCCATCTTTCCAAGGAAGTTCAGATGCGCGCACCGTTGCTTCTCCTGACCCTTCTTGTGGTGGCGGCCCCGACCGGTGTCGCCTACGGCCAAATGAAGCTCTCGCCGAAGGCCGCCCCCGGCGTCAACGAGGTCCGGTATTTCACTGCCATCGATGGATTGATGGACGGCAATGCCGACGTGATCCTGAAAGAAACCCGGCAGGGCAATATTCTGACCGCAGCGACGCTCGACGTTTGCTATCCCGTTGCCAAAGGCTCCGACCGCAAGGATCGCTTCGTCGCCAATCTTTCGATCAACGGTCAAACCCTGACGGGAACAACGCAAAGCGTCGGCGCCAGATTGCCAGTCACCATCAAGTTGACGCGAAGGCCGGTCCGCGAAAATTTCGAGTTCAACGGCCAAATCACCATCGGGCAGACCGTTACGGAAGTAAATTCGACCGACAACGCCGACCTCAGCGAACGGGAGTTTCAGGAAAACCAGACCAGCGACGACGGCATCACACCCTCGCCCAAGGATTTTTCGGAAGTATCGCCTGAAGCGATCGGAGTCCGCGTCAAATTGGAGGCAGCAGCCGATTTTCTCAAAAGCCTCAAGGGACAAGACGTCGAGGTTTCCTTGAGCAGCCTCAGTGTCACCTGCGAGGTGCTGCGCGCCGGCGAGCAGACCATCACGCTCAGCGCCGATCCGGACCGCGCCGCCGCGCTGATCGCGAAATTCAAACAGGCCCCCGGTGTGATTGCGGCCGGCTGGACCACGGGTATCGTTGAGATGGACCGCACCATCCGCTTCTCCTCGGCAGGATGGCGCGACGGTGATCGGCTCAACAAGGATAAGTTCGCGGGCGCGATCACCAACGCGCTCGCCGGAGCGCTTTCGGCGAAACCCGCGACTTCCGCCTGGAACTCCTCGAACGGCAAACTGAAACTGACGTTCAAGCGCGCCAGCGAGCTATATCCGGCGCTCAATCTCACCGACACCCTGGAGGTGACCGTGCTCGTCGCTTCCGAAAAGCCGGGCGCATCGGACCGGTTGATTTTGTGGGTCTCTAGTCCCGTGGTCACGACGGCCGACGAGACTTCGGGCCCTGCACTCAACCTCACCAACGATTCCAGCGGTGACGAAGAAGGCGCCCAGAAAGACGACAATAACGTCGTTGACGCGCTGGCCGGGGAATTCAAAGGGCAGCGGTGGGACGCCGACAAATCAGTCTGGAAGTAAAAGCAGCGAACGGTCAGTTCGTGTTAATGCGGAATCGCAAAGGTCTGGTTCCGGCGAAAGAAACCAGATCGCCTCGCCGCTGCCAGGTGGTGGCCTCGCTGAGCGCTGCGACAAGATCATCGTCCGCTTGTGCCCGCGCCGGTGGACAGCCGGGGTCCTGCAACTGACCGGGAACAAAGATCACCGTATTGCCCGCGACCGAGAACTGGCCCGTGCCGGTCTTGCACCATAGATCGAGCTTCGCTTCGCCATTGTCACCGATTTCAAGTGTCGGAATCCGCTTCGATCCGGGTTGGGGCGGCGTATTCAGCGTCATCTCGAATCCGAACGGAAAACCGTCTTCGGCTTTGGCAGCACCGGCGAGCAAACCCGCAGCAGCAACCACAGCCAGTCCCAAAAAACCCCGCGTTGAAACCATGTCGTCCCTCTGAAATATGCCGACGCGCGCGCCTTGTAGTCGGCGGCGGCGCCGTTGAACAGATCGGCGGCGTAAAAAAATCCCCGCGTCCGGTTCGGACGCGGGGATTTTGTTTGTTTCACACGTGCTTACTTTATCACCATCGCCGTGAACGGGTAGACATAGGCCTGCAACATCACAAACAGGCCGACCAGACAAGCCAGCGCGATCGAATGCTTGAACACGAAGCGCAGAATTGTGCCTTCGTGGCCGTACCAGTTGGTCGCGGTGGAGGCGACAACGATCGACTGTGCATCGATCATCTTGCCCATGACGCCGCCGGAGGAGTTTGCCGCGCCCATCAGGATCGACGGCAGGCCCAACTGTTCCGAGGTGATCCGCTGCAAGTTGCCGAACAGAATGTTCGACGCGGTATCCGATCCCGTCAGCGCAACGCCCAGCCAGCCGAGCAGCGTACCGAAGAACGGATACAGGATGCCGGTCGCCGCGAAAGCAAGGCCGAGCGTCGCATCGACGCCGGAGAGGCGCGTCAGCGTGCCGATCGCGAGCATCGCCGAGATCGTGATCAGCGAGATCGAGCACAGCTTGATCGTGCGGCCATACTCGACGAGCAGCTTGAGCGGCGAGAAGCCCATCAACGAGCCGGAGATGATCGCCGCGATCAACATGCCGGTGCCGGTGAACGACAGATAGGTGAAGCCGAACACCGCGCCTTGCTGTGTCGGTTTGGCCGCGACCGGAGGCACCGTGTTGATCATGTTGTGCAGATCAGGGACGGGATACCTGTAGAAAAAGATCGAGTTGGCCCAGGTCTTGAACCAGCCACTGCCCCAGATCAGCATCACAATGCAGACGATGATCCACGGCAACAACGCGCTGAAGAGTTCGCCCTGAGTGAGCGGCGTCTTGTCCAGCGGTTTGGTGGCGGCCATGGTCGCAGCCGATTTATCGTTGCCGCGCAGCGCCGGCGACAACCAGAGCTTCTTGGGTTGCCAGACTTTGAGGAAAAGGATGAGCGCCCCCATCGAAATCAGCGACGCGCCGATATCGACGATCCACGGGTTGAGGTAGTTCGAAATCACGAATTGCGGAACGGCAAACGAGATGCCGGTGACCAGAATGGCGGGCCAGATGTCTTTCATGCCTTTCCAGCCGGCAAACGCCCACACCACCCAGAACGGCACCAGCAGCGAGAAGATCGGCAATTGGCGTCCGACCATCGCGCCGAGCTGATAGGCCAAAGGACCGACCTGATCGGGTGAACTTGCCATGACGCTGGCCAGTCCCTGAATCGGCGTGCCGAGTGCGCCGAACGCGACCGGCGCCGTATTCGCGATCAGCGAGAGGCCAGATGCCGCGAGCGGCGAAAAGCCGAGCCCGATCAGGACGGCGCCCGTCACCGCGACGGGCGTTCCGAATCCCGATGCGCCTTCAAAAAAAGCGCCGAAAGAGAAGGCGATCAGCAGCAATTGCAAACGGCGATCTTCGGTCACGCCGCCCACAGCACGCTTCAATAGCTCGAATTTTCCCGTCACCACCGTGATCTGGTAGAGGAAGATGACGTTCAGCACGATCCAGCCGATCGGGAAAAAGCCCGACACGACGCCGAGCAGCGAAGCCCGGATCGACATCCCTGCCGGCATCGTAAAGATGAAAATGGCGATGAGGTTGGCGACGACCAGCGCAATGATGGCGGCGATATGCGCCTTGACCTTGCCGCTGGCGATCAGAACCAACAGCGTAACGACGGGCACTGCGGCCGCGATCGTCGACAGCGCAGTATTGTTAAAAGGATTATAGACCTGATTCCACATTACGTTTCCTCCCTACCCATTTATTGGCGCCCCGGCTCGCGTGAACGGCCGGCGCGTTGGCGCTAATTCCAGGGGGGCCTTCGAAAGATCGCTATTTTAGATACGCGACAGATACGGACTTGGCTTCAGCCAAATCCGCTCACAAACGCGCGAAATGAGAGGGCCCCCCGCCACTCGCCATTAGCTCATGCTAGGATTGACTTGCACGTCGCGACAAGTGAACCCATACCGACATTGTTACGACTTTAGTCTAGTTATGGAGACCGGCATTCGCAGATGGTTTTGAAGTCCCGGAAGAAAAACCGCAGCGAACCGATAGAGAAAACCAGACTCCCGAACTAGCCAGACCAACACCTCACTCGCGCAGCTATTCCCCCGGAGATCCCGATCTGTGAACAATATCAGCTTGAAGCCTGCGACCGTATGGCGCATCGCAGCTCCTTACTTCCGTTCCGAAGACAAATTCGCAGGCCGCTTGCTGCTCGCGGCGGTCATCGCCATCGAGCTCACAGTAGTCGCGCTCAATGTACTCTTCAACCAGTGGAACAACCGCTTTTATAACGCCCTGCAGGAAAAAGACTGGGACGGCTTCGTTCGCGAAATCGGCATCTTTTGCATCCTGGCGACTATTTTCATCGGACTTAGCGTCTATCAGCTCTATCTCAATCAGTGGCTCCAGATCCGCTGGCGCAACTGGCTGACGCACCACTATCTCGGCGAATGGCTGGAGAACGCCAACCATTACCGCATGCAGCTTCAGGGCGATGCCGCCGACAACCCGGACCAGCGAATTTCCGACGACGTCAAAATGTTTGTCGAGCAGACGCTCGGCATCTGCGTCGGCTTTCTGAGCGCGGTGGTAACGCTCGGCTCTTTCGTCGTGATCTTGTGGGGCCTCTCGGCGGATTCGCCGCTGACGCTGTTCGGCAACGAGTTCCATGTCCCCGGCTATCTGGTTTGGGGCGCAATGATTTACGCCATCTTCGGAACGGCGCTGACGCACTGGATCGGCTCGCCTCTGGTCATGCTCAATTTTCAACAGCAGCGTTTCGAGGCCGACTTCCGTTTCAATCTGGTACGGGTGCGCGAAAATTCCGAACAGATTGCGCTGTTGCGCGGCGAGAGCGCCGAACAGGGGCGACTGCTGGATCGCTTCGGCCGCGTTGTGCAGAACTGGTACGAGATCATGACCCGCACCAAGCGGCTTACCGCGTTCACCTCGAGCTATTCGCAGGCCGCGGTGGTTTTTCCCTACGTTCTGGTGGCGCCGGCCTATTTTACCGACAAGATCCAGCTCGGCGGCATGATGCAGACTGCTTCCGCCTTTTCCAGCGTGCAACAAGCGTTGTCGTTCTTTGTGACGGCCTATCGCTCGTTGGCCGAATGGAGCTCGGTCGTTGCCCGTCTCGAAGGTTTCGAGGAAGCCATCTCAAGCGCCACCCGGCTCGCTAGTGCCAGCCCCTCGATCAGCGTCGTACGTTCGGACGAAAGCCACGCGATTGAACTGCGGCAGTTTCTGGTCAAGTTGCCCAACGGCACGCCGCTGGTCGCAGCCGACGGCTTGCGCATCAAGAACAACGAGCACGTCCTCGTCACCGGGCCGTCTGGAGCCGGAAAGTCGACGCTCTTTCGCGCGATTGCCGGCATCTGGCCGTTCGGCGATGGGACGATTACGATTCCCGCCAAGGCCACGTTGATGATGTTGCCGCAGCGGCCGTATTTTCCGGTCGGCGCACTGAAAGCGGCGATCGTCTACCCTTCAAAGGCGGATGCTTTCAGTTCAGCGCTGGTTGAACAGGCACTGACCGCCGTAGGCCTGCCGCAGCTCGCGCCAAGGCTCGGCGAAGAAGCCCATTGGAACCGGATGTTATCGCTTGGTGAGCAGCAGCGGCTAGGCATCGCGCGCGCGCTGCTGCACAAACCTCAGTATCTTTTCCTCGACGAGGCGACGGCCTCGCTCGACGAGCCTTCCGAAGCTGCGCTCTATCGCCTGCTGGCCGACAAGCTCAAGGCGACGACTACGGTCTCGATCGGGCATCGCAGCACGCTCGAGGCGTTTCACGACGGCCATATCGTGCTGGACCGTGAAGGCGACCTCTTTACCGCGCATGAGCAGCAAAAGAAGGGCGCATCGTCATAGCCAGCGCAGCGGCGAGAGACTTGCTATATCGGTATCTCGCCGGCTTATCCGAGGGATCAATCAATGGCTCCTGCCTTCCCTGACAAGGGACCCACACGCATCGCCATCCATGCCAAACCTGCCAGTGAGGAGAGACGCGTTAGCCTGCTAACCCTTTGCGGGCTTGCGCTCGTGATTGGCATTATGACCGGCTTTGGCGCAGTCGCCTTTCGCGCCTTGATCGCGCTGGTGCACAATCTGTTCTACAATGGCAGGCTAAGCATCGTTTTCGATGCGAATATGAGCGAGGGACCGAGCACCTTCGGCGATCTCGTATTTTTCTCGCCCATTATCGGTGGCCTCGTCGTCGTTTTTTTGGTGAAGACCTTCGCACCGGAGGCCAAGGGCCACGGCGTGCCCGAGGTGATGGACGCCGTCTTTTATAAACACGGCAACATTCGCGGCACGGTCGCACTGGTCAAGGCGTTCGCCTCGGCCCTGTCCATCGGCAGCGGCGCGGCAGTGGGGCGCGAAGGACCAATCATTCAGATCGGTTCAGCCCTCGGCTCCGCCTTCGCCCAGTTTATCGGCCTGTCCACCTGGCAGAAGATCACCCTGCTGTCGGCGGGGGCCGGCGCCGGTATCGCGGCGACCTTCAACACGCCCCTCGGCGGCGTGCTGTTTGCGCTAGAAATCCTGTTGCCGGAAGTTTCCAACCGTACCTTCCTGCCCGTGGTCGTCGCAACGGGCGCCGCGACCACGATTGGACGGATCCTGATCGGACCCGACCCCGCCTTTGCCGTTCCTGACGTGCAGCTTTCGCTGGCGAACTCGCTCGCACCCGGTGAAATTCTAAGCTTCGTCCTGCTGGGACTGCTCTGTGGCGTCGCGGCCTGGGCCTTCATCCGCCTGCTCGTCGTCATGGAAGACGGCTTCCCGAAGTTACCGGGCAATGACTACACCCAAAATATCGCGGGCATGGCCATCATCGGCTTGATGATGGTGGTTCTCACCCGCACGTTTGGTCATTCTTACGTCGACGGCGTCGGATATTCCGTCATCCAGGCCATCTTCGACCAGAAAATGACAGCCGCAGGCCTGCTCGCGCTCTTGTTCCTGCTCAAGATGCTCGCCACCACGGTCAGTCTCGGGTGCGGCGCCTCGGGCGGCATTTTTTCGCCATCGCTCTATCTCGGGGCAACGCTGGGTGCAGCCTTCGCCTCGGCGATGGGTATCCTCCTTCCGAATTCCGGCCTCACGCTGCCATCCGCGGCTATTATCGGCATGGCGGCCATGGTCGGCGCGGGCACTGGCGGGGTCATGACGGCCATTGTCATGGTGTTCGAGATGACGCGCGATTACGCGATCATTGTACCCGTCATAGTGGCCGTTGCGCTCGCCGCAGGAGTCCGGCGGGCGCTCATCAGCGAGACGATCTACACGATCAAGCTTCGCCATCGTGGCCACCGCATCCCCAAGGAGCGGCACATCAATCTTTATCTGGTCAAGCAGGCACAGGACATCATGGAGCGCGGCTACATTGTCGCGAGCGCCGGCACGACGCTCAGAGACGCGATGCTGCCCGATGATATCGACGACGTGCGTCCCATCGTGGTCGAGCGGGGAGGACGGATTGTTGGACTGATCCCGCCGCGCTCCGGATTGTGGCTCGAGGCCCGCACCAATCCGGACGTTCAGGTCGAGAAATTCGTCGAGAGCCGGCTCGTGATATGCCGCGACCAGGATCTTCTGAGTATGGCCTTCGCGCGGCTGAAGCGCCATCGCGCTGGCGCTGCGGTCGTGTTTCGCGGCACCGCTCGCCCCCGCGTCAGCGATGTGGTCGGCATCATCACCAAGCGCGCCGTCGCGGACGCGGTGATCGACAGTTACGAGGATTGAGCGCGAGCCCGGGCTCTTCGCGAGTTCAAAAGGAACGCACTGGCGCCCCTTTTGCTTTCGCTACGCTAACTTTTGGTGGATCCGATTACTTCAGATTGCTCATTGCGGTCAGGTCGGCCGAAAATTTGACAATGCCGGTTGAGCCGCACCAGTTCGAACCCACACCACCAGGATTGATCGACGTCACGTTGGTCGTTCCCGAGGCGTTGAAAGCGCTGGTAAAGGCACTGCAATTGCCCTTCGACAAGTCGGTGCCGGAATAGCGGAGGTCGAGGGTGAACACCTTGTAGGTGAAGCCGACGCCAATGTTCCAGGTGTCGTAGCTCGGATAGGGAATGCCGTTGGGGAAGCCCGGAACGCGATAAAAGGCGTCTGTCGTGCCGAGCCACTGCCTGCCGGCTTCGGCGGATACATACATGCCGACGCCACTCTTTCCGAAGAGGTTGC
The DNA here is from genome assembly GCA_963752265.1 of uncultured Alphaproteobacteria bacterium. GTDB lineage: Bacteria > Pseudomonadota > Alphaproteobacteria > Rhizobiales > Xanthobacteraceae > Bradyrhizobium. The sequence continues at coordinate 4,357 of CAVVZW010000088.1, read as the reverse complement.
TCGGCGCCGTGTATCTCGCCGCGATCGACGCATAGTCGCCCCAGGCACCGGAATCGAGGAAGCTCGGGGTGTAGTATTCGTTCACACCGACCTGCCAGTTGTCGTTGATGGTGTAGTTGCCCTTGCCATAGACCTCGAAAAAGCTGACGTCCTTCTTCAAAACGTTACCGTTGGAGAGGAAGATCGTGCCGTTGCCGATGGGGCAGACACCGCCGCCGGGAAGGCCGCCGGTCAGGACGTTGTCGGCGCAATTTCCGCCCGGATACAGATAGCCCCAGACGCCGAAGTCGAGAGCGAAGGCGCCGAAAGTCGGCCGCACGCCGCCGTAGATGTCGACCTCAGCAGCTGCACGGTTCGAAAACGAGATGCTCTCGGACGAGGTGCCGACATAGAACTGCAAGTCCTTGTTCACGTTGTAGCGCGGCTCGAAATAGGCGGCCACCGAGGGCTGATGGTTGGACTGGGTGATGCCGCGAAAGACATAGTCGCTCATTACGGCGCCGCCGAAGGCGATATCCCAGGGATCGAAGGCGGCCGGCGGAGCTTTGACGGCCTTTACCGGCAAATCAGCCGCGAAAGCCGAACCGGCTACGGCAAGCAGCGCGGCAGCAACAAAAGATATCTTTTTCATATATTAAGCCCCACTCCACGGTGCGGACTTAGCGCCCGAACGGTGGTACGGCGGCCGAATTCCTTGACCCGGCCAGCCTCGTACAGGCTTATCTCATCGAGAAGCAAAAAATATAATCATCTGCATAATTTTTATCCGTTCTTAGTATATTAAAAAGATATTCTTTTGATCTGTTGTCATTGGGCCACAATTTTTGCGCGTAGACTTGGTTTCAGACAGCCTTTTGGTTTCAGACAGCCTTCGCGCAAGCAGGGATCGCGGCGGCCCGATCGGCGGCTGCGGGTGAATCCGACACGAAAGCGAATTGGGCACGAAAAGAGCCGGCACGAAAAAGGCCGCAGCGACAACGCGGCGGCCTTTCGATTTCGAGGGTCGTGGAACGGATTATTCTAGTTTCCGTCCTCGCCGCCAGAACTGTGGTGGCTGTGCTCCCATGACGGCGCCGGAGCAGGCTCCTCGTGGCTTGGCGTAGCCCAGCTGTGAGCGGGCTCAGGCTCGTGATGGACGACTGGCGCGGGCGCCTTCTTGGCCGCCTTTTTCTTGGCTGGCTTTTTCGGGGCCGCCTTTTTGGCAGATTTCTTGACGGCTTTCTTGGCCGATTTCTTTACGGCTTTCTTCGCCGACTTCTTGGCTGATTTCTTCGCGGATTTTTTCGCAGCCTTCTTGGCGGATTTCTTCTTCGTCGCGAGAAGCTTTTTAGCCTTCTTCGCCTTCTTGCCTTTCTTCTTCTTCGCCTTAGCCATGTAGTCCTCCTGTTGCGCTGAGCCGTGTCTATCGGGTGTTCAGACCGTCGTTTCTGCTACGTGCCTGTCGGGTCTGCTCGATCCCGGCTGCGGGCCGCCCGTCGCCCAATCGAGAAGCTCAATCGTGTGCACCACAGGAACTGACGTACCACTGGCAATCTGCACCATGCACCCAATATTGCCCGCAGCAATCATGTCCGGCTTGACCATCGCAATATTGGCGACCTTTCGATCGCGCAATTTGTTCGCAATGTCAGGCTGGAGAATGTTGTAGGTCCCCGCCGAACCGCAACACAAATGGCTCTCCGGTACATCTTTCACCACGAATCCGTTCTTGGAAAGCAATTCTTTCGGAACGTGGGTTATTTTCTGCCCATGCTGTAGCGAACAAGCCGCGTGATAGGCGACGACAATGTCGTCATGGCGCTGTGCGGGCGCGAGATCGAGGCCGCTGACATACTCGGTGATGTCCCTGGCCAGCGCTGAAACCTTGGCGGCGCCGGCGGCGAAGTCGCGGTCCTGGCGCAGCATGAAACCATAGTCCTTGATAACGGTGCCGCAGCCTGACGTCGTCACCAGGATGGCATCGAGCCCATCGCGATCGGCTTCTGCAAGCCAGGCTGTGATGTTCGCGCGGGCGAAGGCCAATGCCGCTTCCTCCCGGCCCATGTGATGGGTCAGCGCGCCGCAGCATTGCTCGTCCTTGACCAGCACCACCTCGATGCCATGACGGGTCAAGAGGCCAATGGCGGCCTGATTAATCCGGGGCGCCAGCACCTGCTGCGCGCAACCCTGGAGCAAGGCGACCCGGCCGCGCCGCTCGCCCTTGGCCGGAAAAACGCTGCCGCCGGCTGGCCCCGCCTTCGGCAAAGCGCGCGGCGACAACGCCAGCATCGCCTTGATCCGCTTGAGCAAAGTTGGCGTCGCCGACGCCGTGCCCGAAGGCAGGAGGCTGGCGAACGGGCGCGCGAGCCTTGCCAATATCATGCTGGCGCGAAACAGTTTTGGTCGCGGGAGCACCCACGAAAGCACGGCCCGCAGAAGCCGTTCCATCGGCGGCCTTGTATAATCGCGCTCGATCCTCACCCGCGCCTGATCGACCAGATGCATGTAGTTCACGCCTGACGGACAGGTGGTCATACAGGCGAGGCACGAGAGACAACGATCGATGTGCTTGACGACTTCAGGTGTCGGCGGGCGGTCTTTTTCAAGCATCTCCTTGATGAGATAGATCCTGCCGCGCGGACTATCGAGTTCGTCGCCAAGCAGGACATAGGTCGGACAGGTCGCCGTGCAGAAGCCGCAATGCACACACTTGCGCAGGATCGTGTCGGCTTCGGCGATATCGGGATCGGCGAGTTGAGCGGGGCTGAATTCCGTTTTCATGGAACAACCTTCCGGACCATTCGGCCGCGATTGAGAATGCTTTTCGGGTCGAAGCTCTGCCGGACGCGTTCGCTCAAAGCGGCCACGCCTTCGCTTGCGGGCTGAAATACGTCAATCTGCCGCCTCACCTCGTCGGATGCCCGTAGCAGCATGGCATGCCCGCCGACCGAGCCGGCACGCTGCCGCACCAGCGGCGCCTGGGCGTCCGGCTGCGGCGGCAACGCCGCCCAGATCAATCCGCCGCCCCAGTCGTAAATCACGTCGCCCCCGGTTTCGCGCGCAAGGCGTTCGCCCAAAGCTCCGCCCGACGCAGGCGGACAGACGATGCGCCAGACCGGCCAGGCGCCGAGCGGCCCCTTGGCCGCAAAGGGTTCCACATCACGCACGCATTCCCAGACCGCCACAGAGCGCTCATCTTCGATGATGTCAGCCGTTCCAAATCGCGCGAGCTGCTTGGCGAGTGAGGCGGCGCGGTGCACGGCCGATGCCGTGATGCCTTCCAGCCGCAGCAGCGTCAGCGCAGTTTGGGGCGCCCCCAGACTGCCAAGCACCCCGATCGCGTCGTGCAGGGCCGATTTCGGCACGTGCGCCGCACCCGAGACATCGAAGGGGGAACCGAGCGCTGCGGTCATCGCCTGATTGGCGGTCGCGTGGTCAAGGTCACGCAACACCAGCGTGCGCTCGCTCTCCGGCCTTGGCATCACCTTCAGTGTCACTTCGGTCATGACCGCCAGTGTTCCCCAGGAACCCGCCAGCAGCTTGCAGAGGTCATAGCCCGTGACGTTCTTCACGACCTTCCCCCCGGCCTTGAAGCTGTCACCAAAGCCCGATACGGCCTGCGCACCGAGCAGATGATCGCGGGCCGCTCCCGCCTGGATCCGGCGCGGTCCGGCGAGCCCTGCACCGATCATGCCTCCGATTGTCCCCGCCTCCGCCTTGCCCAGAAGCCGCGCGGTGTCCATCGGCTCGAATGCAAACCGCTGATTTTTGGAGTTGATCAGCGACTTGACGTCGGCAAGCGGCGCGCCCGCTTCAACCGTGATGATCAGTTCGTTCGGCTCGTAGGATGTCACGGCATTGAGTGCCGACAGGTCGAGCAGCGCATTGGTCACCATCACCTGGCCGACCATCCGCTTGGTGCCATGGCCGACGATCTCAAGCGGCTGCTCGCTGGCGATCGCCGCCCGCACCACCTGCTCGACATCCCCAGCGTCACGTACTTTCAGAATGTCCACGTCGGCCCCGCATTCGGTGCGTTCCCTCCCCCCATGTGGGGGAGGGTTAGGGAGGGGGGTAAGCCATAAAGGCCGGTGTTCGTCACACCCCCCTCTCCAGCTCTCCCCCACAAGGGGGGAGAGAGCAGATCGTGCCACATGCCAGCTTCTCGATTCATTCGACTAAAATCTCGGAAGATCCGGAAAAGCGAGTTTGCCGCCGTGCACATGCATGCGGCCCAATTCAGCGCAGCGATGCAGGGTCGGAAATACCTTGCCGGGGTTGAGAAGCCCCTGCGCGTCGAAGGCACATTTGAGCCGCTGCTGCTGATTGAGATCGATCTCGCTGAACATTTCCGGCATCAGGTCGCGCTTTTCGATAC
>CAVVZW010000087.1:0-28086 GCA_963752265.1 uncultured Alphaproteobacteria bacterium | reverse complement strand
CGCGTACTGCCAGCCTCGGATCGTTGTACACGATCGCTTTGCTCGTAGCGATCGATCAGTGGCTCACGCGGCGCTCCTGCCGCTTCCACTTTTCGGCCTTCACGATGCGCGCAATCGCAGCCAGTACTTGCTTGCGGACATCCGCCTTATAGGTGCGTACCGTCAGCCCAAGCTCGGCCTGGTCGGGAATGATGTTGTTCTTCGTTCCGGCGCAAATGTATCCGACCGTGACCACAGCCATCTCACCCGGCTTTACCTCGCGGGACACAATGGTCTGCAACGCGAGGATGGTCCGTGCGGCAATCACGATCGGATCAATCCCCGTCTGCGGCGCAGATCCATGCGCCCCTTCCATAAATTGTGATGCGCAGCGAATCCGCATTGGTGTCGTAGGTGCCGGACGCCACGGCCACTGTCCCTGCGGCAAATGTATTCACCACGTGTAGTGCCACGGCCACGTCAGGCTTGGGGAAGCGGCTGAGAAAGCCATCAGCCAGCATGGCCTTCGCACCGGAAATGGTTTCTTCCGCGGGCTGACCGACCAGCATGAGCGTTCCATGCCATGTGTCCTTGCTGGACCATGATCGCTGCGGCCGCCACCAACGACGTCGGCGACATCTACCACGCGATGCCCATGGTCGTCGGGCCGCCCGCGCTCGCTCCTCCAGGACGCCTCGTACGTCGGGTTCCGGCAGGCCATGGCAGACCGGAAGCAGGTCGTCTACGTCGCGACCAACGACGGCTTGCTCCACGCCTTCTGGGCGGACGTGTCGACAGCTGCAGAACAACGAGCTGTGGGCCATGGTGCCGCCCGGCGGTGATGCCCGGCATCCTTTCGGCCTACCCGTCGAGCCACGACTTCCTTCTCGACGGCTCGCCGGTCGTCGAAGGACGTCGTCTGGGACCGCAGCCTCGCGAACGCTTCCGACCCCACCGTCTGGCACACGATGCTCGTGGCCGGCTACGGCCCCTATGAGCAGGGCTACTACGCCGTCGACGTCACCAACCCGGACGCGAGCGCCCTCCCGAACGGCGTCATCCCCAACGATGTCCCGCCGCGGGCCCATCTTCCGCTGGCAGCTCACCAAGATGCCCGGCGACGAACGCGCCGCTCTTCGGGTCGCAGTCGGCGACTCCCGCCGTCACTACGCTCTTCATCGACCCGGGCGACGGGGGCGGCGCGGAATCGGCGTCGCGATCCTCCCCGGCGGGCAGAACTCGGGCCCCACGTCGACGGCCCCTGCCGGCCCTGCTGCCAGCGCGCCATCAAAGACGAGCGACTCGGCCCCCTCAACGGCTACGCGGCGCGCACGAAAGTCCGCTGCTGGGGCGCCACGCAGACCTACACCGACCCGGTCATCGGCCGCTCCCTCAGCATCGTCCGCCTCGACACCGGCGAGATCCTGCGGGTCTTCATGCGGAAGGCCGACTACGGCCGGCTACCCGTGCCGACACCCTGGCGCTCAAGAACCGCATCCCGACACGCCGCTCGACTCGCCCATGACGGGCACCCCATCATCTATCCGGGCGACGTCGGGACGGACGACGACCAAGGTCTTCGTCGGCGACGCCGACGGCACCATGTGGCGCTTCGACCTTTCGAGCTCCGATCCCGACGCACTGGATCGGTGAGCTCTACCTCGACCTCTACAACAACACGGTCGACACGAGCTCGACCGCCTGGACCGACGGGCAGCCGGTTCGAGGTGACGCCCGTGGTCTCGCTCGACCCCTCGGGGGAGCTCGTCCTGAACTTCGCGACCGGGACCACCGACAACTTCGACACGACCGGCATCGAGTACGTCTACTCGGTGACCGAGAAGCTTCAGGGAAGCACGCCCAAGCTCCGCGCCTTCGTCAACTGGTGGCTCGGCCCGCCGTCCTTCGACAGCCTGGCCGGCGAACGTGTACTTCTCGGGCCGATGACCGTGTTCAACGGGACGCTCTACTTCGCGACGTACGCAGCAGCGCCGCCGCGGGCGCAGGTCGTGCAACGCGGGCGGCGCGCCTCTGGGGGCGCGACTTCGTCACGCCGGACGATACATTTCCGATCTTTCGCAGGGAGGGCTGCGCGAGATGCAGCCTCCCGCCCAACCCGCCGCAGAACGCCTTCCTGCGCGACAAGAACACGGCCGCGGCGCGTGAGAAAGCCCGCGAAGCGATCGACTTCGTCGGCCTCTCGGCCAAGGAGCAGACAGCGGCGAAGGACCTGACCACGATCGACCAGCGCCGCCTCGAGATGGCGCGCGCGCTGGCGACCGAACCCCGAATTCTCCTGCTCGACGAAGTCATGGCCGGGCTCAATCCGGCCGAGATTGATCAGGCCGTCGCGCTGATCGGCAAGCTGTCCGGCAAAGGACTCACCATCGTCATTGTCGAGCATGTGATGCGCGCGATCATGGCGGTGGCCCGTCACATCGTGGTGCTCGATCACGGCCAGAAAATCGCCGAAGGCTCGCCCAAGGAGATCGTGGAGAATCCGGAAGTCATCCGCGCCTATCTCGGCTCCTATGTGCATCCGCCGGCGGTGGGGGCATAAATGCTCAAGCTAGAGAACGTCAGCGCCAGTTACGGCTCGGTGCCCGCCATCTCAAATGTCTCCATCGAGATCGGTGACGGCGAAGCGGTTGGTCTGCTCGGCGCGAACGGCGCAGGAAAAAGCACGACGCTTCGCGCCATCTCACACCTCGTCAAACTGACCTCGGGCAACATCAGCCTCGACGGCCAAAACCTTGCATCGTATCCGCCGTACCGGATTCCGGAATTAGGCATCGCGCACGTGCCCGAGGGCCGTCAGGTGTTTCCGGAAATGACGGTGCACGAAAATCTCGAAATCGGCTCCTATGTGCCGAAAGCAAAGGCCGATCGGCTGCAGACGCTCGAACTCGTCTACAGCATCTTCCCGCGACTGGCCGAACGGCGGAAGCAACTCGCCGGCACGATGAGTGGCGGCGAACAACAGATGCTCGCGGTCGGCCGCGGGTTGATGCTCAAGCCCCGCCTCTTGATGCTCGACGAACCCTCGCTCGGCCTGGCGCCGGTCATGACCGACGTGACCTTCGAGAAAATCGGCGAGATCCACAAGATGGGCACCGCCATCCTGCTGGTCGAACAGAACGTCAGCCGCGCGCTGTCGCTGGTGCAGCGGGCGTATGTGCTGGAAAGCGGCAACGTCATCATGAGCGGAACGAGCGCCGAACTTGCCAACAACAAGCAGGTACAGGCGGCGTATCTGGGGATCTAGCCCGATATCCGCCAAACCGCACAAATAGCCTCCAGCCCGGCTAGCCGCCGAGCCAACCGTCGGGAAACGGAATCAACGGCCAGGCTTTGCCATTGTCGTTCGCGGATTTATCTTGATTGTCCGGACTTTCGGACAGATCGGGACTATCAGGTGGATCTTCTTCAATCGGCTGCCTTCTTTTGCGCCAGCTTCGGAGAAGAACCTCGAGTCCCATGTTGCCTCTCTCTAACAGCAGCGGATCTTCAAGTTTTTTACCGTCGCATTCGACGGCGGTTTTGATAACTCCATCCGATGACGTGACCGCGATGGATTGTTGGCTGGATTAAGTCAGCCGATGGACACATTCGGGGCACCGATGAGAAAACCACGAGCGCGCGGGCGCGCCTGGTTACCCGCTTTTCGGATTCAGTTGCCAAACAGCAGACACAACTTCGCCATCCCGCAGCGCGATCCGCCCGAGTCCGGCAAAAAATCTTTCGCCCAATAACAAAGGGCGCAGGGAATGCCGGGTGCCAAGCGCACCCGCAGCCTCGTATGCAAAAGTAGAAAGCATACGAGTTAGTCACCACGGTTGCGCCGGAATCACCCGGCATTCCCCGCGCAATGGTTTTAACGGTTTCCTTCGTGCTCTCTTTGGTGATCGGGCTTTTTGTCACCATCCCTGGCGTGAAGCGCGAGCTTCATCGCCAAGTTGATGCCAGCGTCGAGGCATCAAGACCACACGACTTCGCCGTCCGCAGCACTGCGCTCTCGTCAGTCGCGCAGCCTGCGTCCACCGCATCCCGTCCCGCGTCCGTGACGATCGCGAGCCGCCCCTCTTGTGAGACAGGATGGCGCGGGCTTGTAGTGATGATTTGCCCGACAGGCAAAACGGAAAATTTTTCCGATCGGGGCTGGACAGGTAAAATCAGATTGAAGGGCTTCGACAAATTTGGTTTTACGCGCAAATTTTGGGGGCTGAATTTCATTAGCGGTCAGCTGTGACGATCCTGCTTGATCCCAAGTTGTATCAGGTGCAGAATTTCCATCGGAGATGGATGATCGGCCAAAGCGTCAGGTTGACTGACATGCTTTGTATCACGGCACGAGTCGCCCCAATTGACGCCGAATCTTCGTCGTGCGGCAATTATCGAAAATTTCTGCCCTTAGATTGATCGACCTTAAACCTCTGGCAGCGCTGTTGGTGTGCCGAAGGGCATCCCTTCGCAAGATCAAGTCAGGTCACCATGAGTCTTGCCGATGCAGAACTCTCCGGCCCGACACCGGGATCAAGCCGGCATGCGGCTCGTTCCCGGCGGTACGTTCCGCATGGGATCCGACAAACATTATCCGGAAGAAGCGCCGGTCCATCGCGTGACGGTCGCTGGATTCTGGATGGACACAACCCCGGTGACAAATCGGCAGTTTCGCGAATTCGTGGAAGCGACCGGTTATGTCACCTTCGCCGAGATCGCGCCGACGTCTGAGGATTATCCCGGCGCACTGCCGCACATGCTCAAGGCGGGTTCGCTGGTGTTCGTTTCCCCCGATCAACCAGTCGATCTACGCAGTTTCGCAAACTGGTGGAGTTTCAAATTCGGCGCTAACTGGCGCCGCCCTGACGGCAAGGGCAGTTCGATTCGCGGTCTCGACGACCATCCTGTCGTGCACATTTCATACCGGGATGCTGAAGCCTATGCAGACTGGGCCGGCAAGCAACTGCCGACCGAAGCCGAGTGGGAATATGCGGCACGCGGCGGCCTCGATCAGGCGGAGTTTGCGTGGGGCGACGAATTTACGCCCGGTGGCCGGCATATGGCCAATACCTGGCAGGGCGAATTTCCGCGCGAGAATCTCGCCCGTGATGGCTACGCGCGCACCTCGCCGATCGACGCATTTCCGCCGAATGATTTCGGTCTGTTCGACATGATCGGCAATGTCTGGGAATGGACTTCCGACTGGTATTCAACCGGACATGCCGGCGACGCCCCGAAGGCGTGCTGCATTCCGGAAAATCCGCGCGGCGGCATCGAGACTGACAGCTACGACCCGTGCCAGCCCCAGATCAGAATTCCGCGCAAGGTCGTCAAGGGCGGCTCGCATCTGTGCGCACCCAACTACTGCCGGCGCTATCGGCCGGCCGCGCGACATCCGCAGCCGATCGACACGTCCATGAGCCATGTCGGATTCAGGTGCATTGGCCGAGAGAAGAACGGTCCATAAGGAAAAACAAGGAGGAATGCGATGATCAAATCAAGCTATCTCGCGACCGCGATCGTGACGCTCCCGCTCCTCTTCAGCGGCGGTGTTGCCTCCGCGCAGACGCCGGCGAAGAAACCTAATATCGTGATGATCATGGCCGACGATGTCGGCATCTGGAACATCAGCGCCTATCACCGCGGCATGATGGGTGGAAGCACGCCCAACATCGACCGCATCGCCAGAGAAGGCGCTCTCTTTACGGATTATTATGCGCAGCAATCCTGTACCGCGGGCCGCGCTGCCTTTATCACCGGGCAAACGCCGTTCCGCACCGGACTGTTGAAGGTCGGCATGCCCGCCGCCAAGCAGGGCTTGCAGGACAAGGACCCGACCATCGCCGAACTGCTCAAGCCTTATGGCTACGCCACGGCCCAAATCGGCAAGAACCATCTTGGCGATCGCAACGAATTCCTTCCGACGGTACACGGCTTCGACGAATTCTACGGCATTCTCTACCATCTCAATGCGATGGAAGAACCGTATGAGCCCGATTACCCGAAGGCTCCGCAATTCCTCGCCATGTTCGGCCCGCGCAACATCGTGGAAACCAAAGCGACCACCGTTGACGATCCGACCATCGATCCGCGTTGGGGCAAGGTCGGCAAGCAGACGATCGTCGATGGCGGTCCGCTGCCGCCGCATCCGAACATGGACTCCAAAGCCAAGTTCAGCATGGAGGACGTCGACGACGAACTGGTGCGCCGGTCCATCGATTTCATGGATCGTTCAGTCAAGGCCAACAAGCCGTTCTTCCTCTGGCACAACTCGACCCGCACCCATGTGTGGACCCATCTCTCTCCGAAATGGCAGAACAAGAGCGGCTACGGCCTCTATGCCGACGCCATGATGGAATTGGATGCCGAAGTCGGCTCGATCCTCAAGGAAATCGATGACCTCGGCATCGCCGATAACACCATCGTGGTCTTTACCAGCGACAACGGCGCCGAAACTTTCTCCTGGCCGGATGGCGGCAACTCGCCGTTCCGCGGCGAAAAGGGCACGACGTTTGAGGGTGGCTTCCGCGTGCCCATGGTCATGAGGTGGCCCGGCACGATCAAGCCAGGTCGTATCGTCAACGACATCACCGCGGGTGAGGACTTCCTGCCGACGTTTTTGGCCGCCTGCGGCGACCCTGACATCACGGGAAAGCTCCTCAACGGCCTGCAAGTCGGCGACAAGACGTTCAAGACCCACCTCGACGGCTACAACTTCGTACCGTTCCTGAAAGGTGACGTCGCCGAGGGACCGCGCAGGGAGTTCTTCTATTTCACCGACAATGGCGACCTTACCGCGCTGAGATACGGCGACTGGAAACTCAGCTTCAAGACCATCAAGGGCAATCTGTTCACCGGCACGCCCGAGTCCACCAACGTTCCTCTCGTGACCAACCTGCGGCAGGATCCATGGGAGCGATATCAGGATGAGTCGATGATGTATGCCCGCTGGTGGGGCGACAAGCTCTGGACAATGGTTCCCGGCGTCAACATCGTCGGGCGGTTTCTGCTGACCTTCAAGGAATACCCGCCGAGCCAGGTGGGCGGATCGCTGAGTATCGAGAGGGCGCTGCAAATGGTCCAGAATGGCGCCAGCGGCGGCGGCAAATAGGAAGCGAAGGTCGATGAACGACCTGTTGATCTCGTTCCTTGTCTTCGCGGTGATATCAGGCGGCGCCCTGGCCGGCGCCGCCGTCAGACCCTTGCTGTCGGAACGACATCTTCAGCCGGACTCGAAGGACGTTGTCAAAATGATAACGGGCCTGATCGGTACGTTAGCCGCGCTGGTACTGGGACTGCTGATCGCTTCCGCCAAAGGCTCGTTCGACCAGAAGACCAGCCAGGTCAGGCAAATGACCGCCAAAATCATTCTTCTCGACAATTTGCTGGCACAATATGGTCCGGAAGCCATTCCTGTCCAAATCCGCCTCAGACAAAGCATCGAGCCGCTGGCCAACGGCATCTGGCATGAGGGCGGGCTTCCGGCCGGCAAGCCCGTGCGTTTCGAGGCGAGCGCTGAGTTGTCGGCATTCGAAAATGAATTGGAAAGCCTGCAGCCTGCCAATGACGCGCAACGCTCACTGCAATCGCGCGCCATTGCGGCCTTCACGGAAGGCGCACAGACCCGGCTGCTTTTGTTTACGCAAGGTAGTGGTTCAATCCCGGCGCCGTTTCTGATCATTCTGGTTTTCTGGCTGAGCGCGATTTTCGTGAGCTTTACGCTATTCGCCCGGACCAATCTGGTCGTGATGGCTTCGCTGCTTGTCGGCGCGCTATCGTTTGCCGGCGCAATTTTTCTGGTTCTGGAACTGGACAGCCCCTTTACGGGGCTGATGGGAATTTCAAGCGCGACGCTGCGCCATGCGCTTCTGCCGCTGGGCCCGTGAGGCCGTGATTGCGCGCGCGCCGATCGCTGGTTGTCTGATCGTCATCCTGGCGCTGCTGCCGGAGCTTGCCGCAGCACAGGGTGCTCTCTCCGCGGATCAAAGCGCAAATGACGGCAATGACCTCTTCAGGCCTCCGCCGAACCTTTTTCAAATGATGGATCAATACAAGACGGCTCCGGGAAGCGGCAGCGCGCCGGGATCCACTCGCGAGGTCACGACCGAAATGCTCAATCTGCGGATGGATCATTCGCTGGATCTGGCGCCGCTGTGGATCCTGGCGCTGCGCGCCGACCTGCCGCTGCTCGCCAAAAATCCAGTCACATCAGGCAATCCAGGCGGCGATTACCTGACCGGCGTCGGCGATGCGGATGTCCAGGCCGTCATCATTCGCAATCTCGACCAGCGTTGGACGATCGGCTTTGGGGCTCGGCTCGTAACCCCCACGGGCGGAGACACCTTGGGCGCAGGTAAATGGCAGATCATGCCCGCGGCCGGGGTCCGTTATGCGTTGTGGGAGATCAGCTCATCGAGTTACTTCGAGCCGGTGATTCGCTATGACGTCAGTTTCGCCGGCGATCCGACACGGAAAACTATCGGCAATCTGCAATTCGCGCCGACTTTCAACCTGGGCCTTCCCGATCGCTGGTTCCTTACCTTTTACCCGAGCCCGGACATTCGCTTCAATTTCGCAGACCCGATCACCGGCCAGACCGGCCGGCTTTTTCTGCCGCTCGACGTCAGTATCGGGCGCAAACTGTCGGACAACGTCGCCCTCTCGCTTGAGGTGGGGGTGCCGATCATCAAGGACTACCCCGTTTACAATTTCAAAACGGAGATCAGACTTAACGTAACCTACTAAGGGCTCGGCGACGGGCCGGTGCCTGGTCTAGCTATACTCCCAGATATGCCGCCACGACCGCCAGATTGGCGCGCAACTCCGCCGCCGTCCCCTCAAGCGAATGATTGACGTGCCCCGGCGGTGAATGGCTGTGAAGACCACGTGCATCTCCCCCAACGCCACCGTACTACACCCCCAGATAAGCTGCGACGACCGCGGGATTGGCGCGCAGCTCCGCCGCCGTTCCCTCAAGCGTCACGTGACCAGCCTCAAGCACATAGCCGCGCGTCGCGACTTCGAGCGCCAGTTCGACATTCTGCTCGACCAGAAGGATCGACGTACCCCGGCGGTGGATGGCCGTGAACGCCTCGTGCATCTCCTCAACGACTTTAGGCGCGAGCCCATGGCTCGGCTCATCGAGCAACAGCAGTTTCGGGCGCAGCATCAGCGCACGGCCGACCGCCACCATCTGCTGCTCGCCGCCCGACAGTGTTCCCGCCAACTGCCCGAAGCGTTCGCGCAGGCGTGGGAAAAGACCGAGCACGTCTTCGATACGCGTGGCGAGGTCGCTCGCCTTCCGCGCGGTGAACGCGCCGAGCAAGAGATTTTCCTCAACCGTCATCTCGGCAAAGACCTGGCGTCCTTCCGGAACGTGGGCGATGCCGCGCGAGGGAATTTCATGGGCCGACAGCGTCGTCAGATCGACGCCGTCAAAACGAATAGTCCCGCTCGACTTCGGAACCAGCCGCGAGATCGCGCGGAGCAACGTCGTCTTTCCGGCCGTATTCGCTCCGATCATGCAGACGAATTCGCCTTCGCCGACCGCGAGATCGATGCCGTGCAGTACTTCGGCCTCGCCGTAAGCCGCGCGCAACTGCCTGATCTCAAGAAGCGGCGCGGAAGAGTTCATCGGCGCGCCGTTTCCTTGGGGTGACCGAGATAGGCTTCGATTACTTTCGGATCGCGTGCGATTTCCGCCGGCGTGCCGTCTGCGAGACACCGGCCGAAGTTCAGGACGAGAATGCGGTCGCAGATATTCATGATCGCGCGCATGTGGTGTTCGACCACCAATAAGGTAAGACCCTCGTCGCGCAGGATGCGGATCAAAAACATAACCTCATTCATCTCGGCGGGATTGAGCGCCGCCATCACCTCGTCGAGCAGCAGCACCTTGGGCGCGGTGCAGAGCGCACGCGCCAGTTCAACCCGCGCCCGCTCCGGAAACGACAGATCGCCGGCTTGCTTTTGCGCGACATCCTTCAAACCAACCCGATCGAGACATCTCATGGCTTCGTCTCGCGCGGCTTCGACCCCGTGATGCAGAAGGCCGGCCGTCAACACATTCTCAAGCACCGTGCTCTCGGCAAACAGCGCGACGTTCTGAAAAGTCTTGGTCATGCCGAGACCCGCGACCTTATGCGGCTTCAAACCGCTGAGGTCCTTGCCGTCGAGCAACACGCTGCCGGAATCAGGGCGGATCAGACCGACCAGGGTGCTGAACAGCGTGGTCTTGCCGGCGCCGTTCGGGCCGATCAGGCCCACGATCTCCCCCTTGGCGATCGAGAAGGTCACATCCGACAGCGCCTGCAAGCCGCCAAAGCGGCGTGAAAGGCCCCTCGCCTCCAGGATTGTCACGGCGTCACCGTTCGCGAGAAGCGCGCCCGCAGAGAATGGAATACGGTGATGAAGCCGCGCGGCCGCCACAGGATGACGGCGATGAGGATGACACCGAAGACGAGTTGGGACAGGCCCGCGGCGCGCGACGACAGAAGATCGTTCATGATCTCTTCGAGCGGGATAATAAAGAAAGCACCGAGGATCGGCCCCGCCGCCGTGCCGACACCGCCGATGATCGCGATCATGGCGATGCGGATCGAGATGTCGGCAATTCCGAACACGGTGTCGGGATCGAAAAACACCGCGAGTTGGGCATAGAGCGTACCCAGCATTGCGATCAACGCGCCTGAAATCACAGCGGCCTGAAGCTTGACCCGCGTGGTGTCGACGCCGATGACCTCGGCGGCGGATGGATTTTGCCGGATTGCCCGCAGCCGATACCCCATTGCGCTGCGCCGGATGATCTCGAAAATCGCCGTCACGATGATCAGCGCGGCCAGCGCAATATAAGCGTGCGGACGCAGCATTTTGAACGAATAGTTCAAGATGCTGGGGGCTGAGAACGGCACCGACAATCCGCCGGGCCCGCCGGTCAGCGATGTCCAGACATTCGCGATCACGCGCATCACTTCGCCAAACGCAAGTGTCGCGAGCGCAAAGTAATGACCTTGCAGCCGCATGGTGGGGATTGCGACAACGAACGCCGCGAGACCACCGAGCACACCTGCGGCAAACATGCCAAGCCAGGGACTGATGCCGAACTTGATGAGCAGTACCGTGGAGGTGTAGGCGCCGATGCCGAAGAACGCGGCGTGACCGAGCGAGGTCTGGTTGGCGAGACCGCCGACAATGTTCCACGCTTGCGCCATGCCTGCGAACAACAGCGTGATCGCCAGAACGCGGATCCAGTATCCACGCGGATCGAGCGCGAGCGGCAGCACGGCCGCGACGACAATTACCAGGCCAATGGCGATCCGCGGCCTCATCTCACGGTCCCGATCAGGCCCTGCGGACGAACGGCCAGCACCAGAATGAAGACGATGAACAGCACCAGATTCTGAAGTTGGATCGGGAAGAACAGCGACGACAACGACTGGATTACGCCCACGGCGAGCCCGCCGACGACCGCGCCCGCGATGCTGCCGAGCCCACCCAGCACCACGACGGTAAACATCAGCACGACATACTGACCGCCGACGCCGGGGAAGACCGTCACATATGGCAGGATCACCGCGCCGCCGAACGCCGTCAGCCCGACGCCAAGCGCAAAGGCCAGCTTGTACATCAGCGCGGCATCGATCCCCATCAGCCGTGCTGCGGCCGGGTTTTGCGCGGTGGCGCGCATCGCGCGGCCAAACCAGCTTGCGCGCATGAACCACCACAGCAGCACGCCGCAGGCAAGCGACATCGCGAATGCGATCAGGTAGGGGACGCTGATGAAGAGCGGCCCTAACGATAACGACTCCGTCTGATAGGACGTCGTCACCGAACGGAATTGCGAGCCGAACAGCAGCAACGATCCGTTTTCGATCACGATCAAAACGCCGACCGTCAGAAATATCTGCGCGACCGCCGGCGCCGACAGAATGCGGGCGATCAACTGACCCTGCACGAACCAGCCGATGGCAAACGCGACGGCAAAGGACAACGGCGCGGCAAGTACCGGATCGAGCCCGAGAAAAGCCCACGCAAACCACGCCACGAACATCCCGATAGTGAGGAATTCGGCCTGCGCGAAGTTGACGATCCCCATCACGCCGTAGACCAGGGTCAGTCCGATCGAAATCACCGCATAGACGCCGCCGACCAGGAGCCCGTCGAGGATGGCTTGAAGAAATGACACGCTGGCAGCCGCTTTCCGTTCAGCCCCGCCAGACCGGTGCGCTCTTGGCGACGTCCTTTGGCCAGACGGTGACGATATCTTTGCCCCGCCATTGCACCATCAGTGGCACGGAGAGCGTATTCAAGCCGCTCTTGTCGAATTGCACGGCGCCGCCGGTCATGCCGTTGATCCATCCGCCAGTGAATTTCGCGCCGCGCAAAGCGACAGCGACATCCTCCGCCTTGGCCGATTTCGCCTTCTTGATCGCCTGCACCAGCACTTCCAGGCAGACCGCGTGCTCCAGCGCCTCATGCACCATGAAGTAGCCGAAGCGTTTGCGGAAGCGATCGGTCAGGTCAGGGGCGAGATCGTAGTTGGACGTATTGATCGAAAGCACGTTCTCGGCAAATTCGCCAAGGCCTTTTTCGAAGTCCGGAATCACGTAGCCGGCCGCGCCCCCGATCGCCGGAATGGTCAGCTTCTGCTGGCGCATGGTGCGGATGATCAGCAGGCTGTCGTTGAGATAGGAGACCGGGAACACCGCCTGCGCGCCTGACCCGCGCAGCTTGTTGACCAGCGGCGTCGTGTCGGTGATCCCGAGCGGATAGGCGTCATCCATGACGATCTCGACATTGGCCGCTTTGGCGCCTGCCCGCAGGCCGTTGGCCTGGGCGGTGCCATAGGCGGTGTCCTCATACATGATGGCGATCTTGTCGATCTTCGCGCCAGCTCCTTGCGCGATTGCGGACGTATAATCGAACTGCGCCTTGCCGATCACGGACGCCTTCGCAACCACCTGAAAGATATTCTGGTAGCCGCGCCCGGTGATCTGGTCGGCAAAGGACATCGTCAGCAGCGGAATGTCACGCCGCTCTGTCACTTCCGAAATCGCTAATGTCAGCGAGGACGCGAATGCGCCCAGGACCGCGGTGATATCCTGTTGCGTAATCAGTCGCTGGGCGACGTTACCGGCAGTGGTCGGCGTCGAGGTCGCATCCGCCACCACCAGGTTAATCTTCGCGCCGCCGAGTTCCGCGATGCCGCCGGCGGCGTTGATTTCGTCAGCGACGAGTTCGATGCCGTTACGCCCGTTGATGCCGAATTGGGCATTCGGCCCAGACAGCGGCATGATGACGCCGACATTGACCGCGGGCGCTTCGGCGCGCGCGGAGGAAATGACATAAGGCGACGCCAGCAACGCCGCGGTACCCGAAAGCATCGAACGGCGATTCATTGTCGCGCTTCCGGCCAGCCGTTTCCTCGACATGATAACCTCCGAAGTTTCTTGCTTTTCAAAAGCCGGCGCTACCTTGCCGCACCGCGGAAGCGGCGTCTATCGCTGCTTTGGGATGGCCACGCGCTTCATCATGTCGCGTTGCCAAGGATCTCGACAACGGCCTCGCCGGTCGCGGTCGTCCCGAGCTTGCCGCCGACGTCCTTTGTCGCCCGGCCGGTTTCGATGGCGGTGGCGACCGCGCCCTCGATGGCGCGGGCGGCTTCCGTAAAGCGCGCGGCGCCCGAACGCTCGCCATGCCAGGCGAGCAGCAGCGCCGTTGAGAGGATCAGCGAGAATGGATTGGCGACGTCACGGCCTGCGATATCGGGTGCCGAGCCGTGAGCGGCCTGCGCCATGGCATGGCCTTCGCCAACATTGAGCGAACCGCCGAGGCCAAGGCTTCCCGACAGCTCCGCCGTCAGGTCCGACAGAATGTCGCCGAACATATTGGTGGATACGATGACGTCGAACCGGGCCGGGTTACGCACCACATGCGCCATCATGGCGTCGACCAGAATGTCGTCGACCACGAGCCCCGGAAAGCCTTTCGCGGTTTCGCGGCAGATCTCGAGAAACATGCCATCGCCGATTTTGAGCACATTGGCTTTATGAACAATCGTCAGATGCTTTTTCCGGCGCATCGCGAGATCACAAGCTTCCGTCGCGATCCGCTCGCAGCAGAGCCGCGTGATACGCCGAAGCGAAATCACGACATCCGGTGTGACGAGGACTTCGCCGTTGCCCTGCTCCATGTTGCGGTCGGCATAAAAGCCCTCGGTATTTTCCCGCACCACCACGAGATCGAAGTCGCCAAGCGGATTGCGCAGGCCGGGATAGGTGCGCGCGGGGCGCACATTGGCGAACAGATCGAGGTTCTTGCGAAAATACTTGGAAGGATTGATCTCGCCGCTTTGCTCGTTCTTGAAATCGAAGGTAGCGGTCGGCCCAAGGATAAGACCATCCGCCGACCGCACGGTCTCCAGCAGGCCCGGCTGCACGGTGGTGCCGAATTTCCGCAAGCTTTCATGCCCGACCGGATGCTCCTCGATCACAACGCCAAGCTGGAACTGCTCGGACGCGGCCCGCAGCACCTTCGAGGTCGCGTTCGTGATCTCCGGCCCGATCCCGTCGCCGGGCAAAACAACCATGCGCATTTTTTATTTTCCTTAAAGCCTGGGATTGCGGTGTGCCGCGAAGACGGGTGGGTCGAGCCGCGGCAATAGCGCAAAACGTTGGGCCTCCCAAGCCCGTTTATTCCATACCTCCTACGCGGAAGTTTGATTTGAACTGCCTGAGATTTCAGGCCAAATTCGCCCGGATGTCCAATCGATGGATTGGGCAAAAATCAGGGGATTCGCGATGGCAAACCTCACAATAAACGGCAAATCTATCAACATCGACGTCGAACCGGATACGCCGCTGCTCTGGGCAATCAGGGAGAACGTCGGCCTCACCGGTACCAAATACGGTTGCGGCATTGCACAATGCGGGGCCTGCACGGTCCATGTCGACGGGGTCGCGATGCGCTCCTGCGGCGTGACGGTCAGCGAAGCCGCCGGCAAGCAAATCACCACGATCGAGGGCCTCGCCATCAACGGCGTCCTGACCAAGGTCCAGCAGGCCTGGATCGCCAATGACGTTCCTCAGTGTGGCTATTGCCAGAGCGGGATGATCATGGCGGTGTCGGCGCTACTGAAAGACAATCCCAAACCGACCGACCAGGACATCGACGACGCCATCACCAATATCTGCCGCTGCGGCACCTTCAAGCAGGTGCGCGAGGCGATCCACGCCGCCGCGAACGTTTGAGGAGGGCATCATGAATCATATGCCTCGCCTGAACCGTCGCGCCTTCGTCATTGGCAGCACCGCGCTCGGCTCCGGCCTTGCGCTTGGCCTCGACATTCCCTTTGGCGGACCCGCTGTGGTGCGTGCCGCCGACGGCTCGCCCGAAGTCAATGCCTGGGTGGTGATCCGGCCCGACGACACCGTCGTAATCCGCATCGCCCGCTCGGAAATGGGCCAGGGCACGCTGACCGGCCTCGCCCAGCTTGTCTCCGAAGAACTCGAATGCGACTGGAGCAAAGTCACGACCGAATACCCGACGCCGGGCCAGAGCGTCGCCCGCAAGCGCGCCTGGGGTGATTTCTCCACCGGCGGCAGCCGCGGTATCCGCGCTTCGCACGAATATGTCCGCAAGGGCGGCGCGACAGCGCGAGCGATGCTGATCCAGGCCGCGGCCAACGACTGGAAGGTGCCGGCTTCGGAATGCACGGCGGCGAACAGCGTCATCACGCACACGCCGTCCGGCAAGACGACCACCTACGGCAAGGTTGCGGAAGCCGCGGCGAAGCTTGAGCCGCCGGCTGACGTCAAGCTGAAGGATCCGAAGGACTGGAAGCTTGCCGGCAAGGGCGTCAAGCGTCTCGACACCGCCGATAAGACCACCGGCAAGATGATGTACGGCATCGACGTGAAGTTGCCGGGAATGCTCAACGCCGCGATCAAGGCCTGCCCGGTGTTCGGCGGCAAGCTGAAAAGCTACGACGAAACCAAGATCGCCAACATGAAAGGCGTCAAGAAGGTCGTCAAAGTCGAGGACTACGCCGTCGCCGTCGTTGCCGATACCTGGTGGCACGCCAAGACCGCGCTCGACGCCTTGCCGATCGTCTGGGATGAAGGCGAGAACGCGAAAGTTTCAAGCGCGTCGATCGCCAAGTGGCTGGAGGAAGGTCTCGATCCGTCGCAGCAAGCTTTTGTCGGCAACGAAAACGGCGACGTCAAAACGGCCCTCGCCGGTGCCGCCAAGAAGGTCGAGGCGGTTTACAGCTATCCTTACCAGAACCATGCCACCATGGAGCCACTCAACGCCACCGCGCTCTATACCGCGGATAAATGCGAGGTCTGGTGCGGGACGCAGAACGGTGAGGCCGCATTTGCCGCGACCGTCGAAGTTTCCGGCCTGCCCTCCGACAAATGCGACGTCTACAAGCAGATGCTCGGCGGCGGTTTCGGACGCCGCGGCAATACCGACTATGTACGCCAGGCGGTCGCCATCGCCAAGCAGATGCCGGGCACGCCGATCAAGCTGTTGTGGTCGCGCGAAGAGGACATGCAGCACGGCGCCTATCATCCGATCACCCAGTGCAAGATGACTGCCGGCTTCGACGCCGACAATAATCTCACCGCACTGCATATGCGGATTTCCGGGCAATCGATCCTGGCCAGCCTGCGTCCCGACGCCATGGTCAATGGCAAGGATCCGGTCACCTTCCAGGGTCTCAATCCGAGCGGCGAAACGGCGTTCGGCTATTCGGTGCCGAACCTGCTCATCGACCATTCGATGCGCAACCCGCACGTTCCGCCCGGATTCTGGCGCGGCGTCAACGTCAACCACAACGCGATCTACGTCGAATGCTTCATGGACGAGCTCGCTTTGTCGGTCGGTCAGGATCCGCTCGAATTCCGCCGCAAGCTGATGACCAGCCACCCGAAGCATCTTGCGGTGCTCAACGCGGTTGCCGAAAAGATCGGCTGGGGCAAGCCCGCGCCGCAGGGCGTCTATCGCGGCATCGCCCAGCACATGGGATTTGGCAGCTATGTCGCAGGCGCTGCCGAAATCTCGGTCACCGACAGCAACAAGATCAAGGTGCATCGCATCGTGGCCGCCACCGATCCCGCCTACGCTGTAAATCCGGCGCAAATCGACCGTCAGGTCGCGGGCTCGTTCGTCTACGGTCTCTCCGGACTGTTCTATGGCGGGTGCACCGTCAAGGACGGCCGCATCGAACAGTCGAACTTCGACAGCTACAACTCGATGCGGATCTCGGAGATGCCGAAGGTCGAATCCATCATCATGCCGAGCGGTGGCAGTGGGCCCTGGGGTGGTGTCGGCGAGCCGACGATTTGCGTCGCAGCGCCTGCGGTGCTCAATGCTTACTTCGCCGCTACCGGAAAACGGATTCGTTCCGTGCCGCTGCGGGATCAGAACATCACCTTCGCCTAAATCATCGAGCGGCGGCTCCCAAGCAGGGGTCGCCGCTCAATTTCCCGGATCGTCTTGATGAACATGCTGCGGCTGATGGCGACGCGGAGGCATGTCGTGCGCGGGTTCGCGGCGGCAGCGGTTTCGTCTGTTCTCCCCTGCCCGTCTTTCGCGCAGTCCGCCCCGCGCGTCGTCGTCATCGGCGGTGGCTTTGGCGGCGCCAGTTGCGCGCGCTCTTTAAGAAAGATCAATCCGAAACTGCGGGTGACGCTGGTTGAGCCAAGCCGGATTTTCACCGCCTGCCCGTTCAGCAATGAGGTGATCGCGGGCTTGCGCGGGATCGAAGCCCAGCAATTCGGTTATGACAAGATTGCGGCCGGCGGCGTGACCGTCGTCGCACAAGCCGCCGTCAAGGTCGATCCGCAGACACGCATGGTCGGCCTTGCCGATGGAACATCACTTCCCTACGACCGGCTGGTGCTCGCGCCCGGCATCGATATGCGGTTCGATGCGCTGCCCGGATACGACGAAGCGGCAACCGCAAAAATGCCGCATGCCTGGAAGGCCGGTGAGCAGACACTGCTGTTGCGCCGTCAGCTAGAGGCCATGGAAGACGGCGGCGTGGTCGTCCTTGCAGTTCCGGCAACGCCCTACCGGTGCCCGCCGGCTCCTTACGAACGCGCGAGCCTGATCGCCCACTATCTGAAGACGAAAAAGCCGCGCTCCAAAGTCCTCATCCTCGACGCCAAGGACACCTTTTCGCAGCAGCGCCTGTTCGAGAATGCCTGGAAGGAATTCTATCCCGGGCTGATCGAGCGCATTGCGCTGTCGGAAGGCGGCCGCGTTGTCTCGGTCGAGCCCGCGACCAATACGCTGATCACCGATTTCGGCAATCACGACGCGCAGGTCGCCAATGTCATCCCGCCGCAGAAGGCCGGCCATATCGCGACACTTGCGGGCGCAGCCGACAAGACCGGCTGGTGCCCGATCGACCCGGAGACCTTTGCCTCCAGACTCGTGCCCAACATCCACGTCATCGGCGATGCGGTGCTAGGCGGCGCCATTCCGAAATCCGCATCCGCAGCGAATGCGGAAGGCAAGGCCTGCGCCGGCGTCGTGGCGAGCCTGATTGCCGGAACGGTTCCCGTAGCACCCACGCTCGAAAGCATCTGTTACAACACCGTTATGCCCGGCTATGCCTTTTCGTTGTCGGCCAATTACCGGTCTCGGGACGACAGCTTCGCCGAGTTGGTAGGCTCCGGCTTCAGGAGCCCGGTCAATCCTGTGAGCGGGTTGAGGATGGAGGACGAAGCCGTTCGGGCGCAATCCTGGTTCAAGACGATCACGGTGGAAACCTTTGGCTAGGTCCGCTTCCATGATCAGAGGCTATTTCGCAGTGGCGCTGCTGGCGTTGCCTGGCTTGGCCTTTGGCGAGGAACTGAGACCTTATACTGTGACCGGCGATTCCATCATGGAACCACTGACCGGAACACCCGGCGATGCCACGCGTGGCCGTGCACTTGTCCTGGAGCGGACCAACACTTGTATCCTGTGTCACAGCGGTCCGTTTCCGGAAGAGAAGTTCCAGGGCGATCTTGCGCCCAATCTCTCAGGCTCGGGCAGCCGTTGGTCGGTGGGCCAGCTTCGGCTACGGCTGGTCGACGCCTCCCGTTTCAACCCCGGGACGATCATGCCGTCTTACTATCGGATCGACCGTCTCGATCGCGTGGCGGCTAACTGGCGCGGCAAACCGATCCTGTCAGCCGGGCAGATTGAGGATATTGTGGCGTATCTTGCAACGCTGCGTGAATAGCGAACTTCGAACATCGGAGCTTTGGGAGAATGCGAAGACAACAAGTCCCTACACGCCGCCGGTTTCTTGGGCTGGCCGGTTGCACCGCCGCGATCGGCGCGCTTCCAGTGGCTATCCATGTAAGTCCCGCTGCAGCAACGCCAGAGACCATGGCATCGGCGATCCGCACCGTTGTCGGCGGCGCGGTGGTGCGGACCGGCAAGGTCAAGCTTGATATTCCGCCGCTTGTGGAAAACGGCAACAGCGTGCCGATGACCGTGAGCGTCGCAAGCCCGATGACCGCTACCGACTACGTCAAAAGTATCCACGTCTTCAACGAAAAGAACCCGCAGCCCAATCTCGGCAATTTCTATCTCGGACCGCGCGCTGGCCGCGCCCAGGTCTCCACCCGCGTGCGCCTCGCCGACAGCCAGAAGATAACCGCGATTGCGCGTCTCTCCGACGGCTCGTTCTGGTCTGTCACCGCCGACGTCGTGGTGACGTTGGCCGCGTGTACCGAGGAGGTGATCTGATGACCGCCGCCCTGATCAATGTTCCCAAGAAGGCCAAGAGCGGCGACGTCATCGAAATCAAGACGCTGATGTCGCATATCATGGAAACCGGCTATCGCCGTACCACATCGGGCAGCGTCGTGCCGCGCGATATCATCACGAGCTTCACATGCCGCTTCGAGGGTGAGGAGATCTTCCGCGCCGACCTCTTCCCCGCGACCGCGGCCAACCCGTTCATCGCCTTTTTCACGGTCGCGACCAAGAGCGGAAAATTCAATTTCGAATGGATCGGCGACAACGGCTTTTCCGAGACCGCCGCAGCCAGCATCACCGTCGAATGAAGGTGGCGGGAACGATAACGATGGTCTCGCTGCTGATCGCAGCCGGCATCGCTCTCTGTCCTTTGATCGCGACCGAAATTCCATCCGCCGATCGCCGTTCCGGCTATACCTTCATGGGACCGGAAACCCGGGCCATGCAGGACGACGACACGGCCAATCCCGGCATGCTGGGCGTGCTCGACGGCGAAGCCCTGTGGAATCGCAAGGCTGGTTCAACCGAGAAATCCTGCGCCGGTTGCCACGATGACGCACGCCGCAGCATGAAGGGCGTGGCGGCGCGCTATCCGGCATTCGATAAAGCGCTCGGGCGCCCCGTCAATCTTGAACAGCGCATCAATCTTTGCCGCGCGCGGCACCAGGATGCGACGCCGCTACCCTATGAGAAGCACGATTTGCTCGCCTTGACGGCCTTCGTCGCCGAGCAATCGCGCGGCATGGCGATCGCTCCGGATACCAGCCGCGAAACCGAACCGTTCCTGGCGAAGGGACGCGACTTCTTCATGCACCGGCAGGGACAGCTCAATCTCGCCTGCGCCAATTGTCATGACGACAATTGGGACAAGCATCTGGCGGGCTCGGCGGTGACGCAAGCCATTCCGAACGGCTATCCGATCTACCGGCTGGAATGGCAATCGCTGGGGTCCCTGCAACGGCGACTACGCAACTGCATCACCGGCATGCGGGCAGAGAACTATAATTTAGGCGCGCCGGAGCTGGTCGAGCTCGAACTTTATTTGATGTCGCGTGCACGCGGTATGCCGATCGAAACACCGGCCGTGCGGCCCTGAACATGCATCCCGTATCCAACATCTTTGTTGACGCTCGCGAATCATCCAGGGCCGATGCTGGCTGAGCGCGGGACGCGCGTCATTGTTGCGGCGGCGGAAGTCTTTCTACGGCAAGCAGCCTTGGACTCCAGGCGGCTGCCGGGTACTGGAGTGGACCATGGCAATCCGCCCGAAACTCCTCTTGGCCTTGGCTTCACTTGCTTTGGCATTCAGTCCGTTTTTTGCCGGAAACGCCGCCCCCGCCGACGACTTCCCCTCGCATCCCGTTCACTTGATCGTTCCCTATGCCGCCGGAGGCTCGGCCGATGCGACGGCGCGCGTGCTGGCGAAGCAAATCAGCAAGTCCACCGGCCAGACGATCGTGGTTGAAAATCGCGGCGGCAGCGCTTCGATCGTCGGCACCGAGTTCGTCAACAAATCCGATCCCGACGGTTACACACTTTTGCTTGGGCAATCCGGGCCGATCTCCATCAACCCCGCGATCTACAAGAACCTGCCTTACGACCCGGTGAAGGACTTCGCGCCGGTCTCGCTGACCAGCACCTATCCCTACATCATGGTGGTGAACCGCTCGCTTGGCGTGAAGACCTTGCAGGAGTTCGTGGCGCTCGCCAGGAGCAGGCCGGGCGCTCTGAACTACGGCACGACAGGCGTCGGCGCATCAAATCACCTGCTCACGGAGCTGTTCGACCTCAAGGCCGGGATCAAGATGACCCACATTCCCTATCGCGGCACGTCGCTTGCGGTCGCCGATCTCGTCGCCGGCCAGGTGCAGGTGGTGTTTGCCGATCCGATCTCGGCGCTTCAGCTGGTGCATTCGGGAATGCTGGTCGCGCTCGCCGTCACCAGCAAGGACCGCTCGCCGGTAGCGCCCGACGTGCCGACGATTTCGGAAAGCGGCTATCCCGGTTTCGACGTCGTCGCCTGGCACGGAATTCTCGCGCCGGCCAAAACACCGCCTGCGATCATCTCCAAGCTAAACGCGGAGATTGTCCGGGCATTGAGGGACCCGGAAACCAAGGCCATGCTTGAGAGCCAGGCCATCCAGGTTGTCGGCAGCTCTCCGCAGGAGTTTGCCGGTTTCATCAAGCAGGATATCTTGGTCTGGAAGGACGTGGCGGAACAGGCGAAGATCGAGGTGAAGTAGCTTCATCCTCGATCCTCTCCTGTTCCAGCCTCGCTATCAATTACTCCGCCGGAGCCGCCATCGGCAGATCATGCGTCGGTATGTACGACGTGCTGGTGCCGTATTTTCCGAGCGCAAAGAAACCGGCTGCGACCACGGCATAAGCCAGGGCAACGCTGGGCGTCACACCAAAGCCGCCACCGATGCCGACCGCCTCGCCGTGCATGAAACCGAAATAAGTGAGCACGGCACCGGCCAACGCAAAGCCTGAAGCCTTCACGAAATCGCGCTCGATCACGAACACGCCGATCGCACCAAGGATGAGGCCCGCGAGGATGGAGCCGCCGCCCATCACTTCCAGCCCGTGATACAGCACGCCCTGCTGCGGAAGTGCCGCGATCGCCGCAGCCTTGACTGCATCAACCTTGTCGGCGGCGAGACCGCCAACTGCCAACGCAGCGTTGACGGTCGAGCCAAGCATGGTGTCGATCTGCAGCTTGCCCCATGCCGCCAGATGCGGCGTCAAAGCGAGCACGATCGCGGGCGCATGCTTGACTGGCGTGGTCTGGAACGCCTGCGCACCGATCAGCATGCCGATATAGAGCAGGATTGGTGAGATCGCGACCACCGGCACCAGCGCCAGCATCACCGAGATAATGCCGAACCAGGAGAGAATGATCACCATGATGCCGGTCGCTGCCGAATAACCAATCCGGCCGCCCATCGCCTTCCAGCCGGGATGACCGATATAGACCGCGTTGATGAAGGGGTTACCCATCAGGCACCCGATCAGGCTGATCACGCCATCGGCGGTCAAGACCCGCGTGGTCGGATATTCGTCGCCGGCGGCTTCCGCGCTTTCGACGTTGTCCATGGCTTCCACGAGGTCGTAGATACCGAACGGGATCGCGGTGACCAGGATGATGCCAAGGAATTCAAAGCCGGAGAAGACCTGGCCAACAGCAGGCAACGGTATCGAGAAGCCGAAGCCCGCCAGCGCGTCGCCGACGCCCTTCACGCTCAACCCGCCGAGCCCAAGACCGAACAAGTTCGATCCCCATGCGATGAGCATGCCGGCCGCGATGGCAACGAGGCCAGCGGGAACCCCTTTGAAATATTTAACGCCACCGAACCAGCTCACCAGAATGATTGCAAAGCAAACCAACCCAATCTGCGGCGTCATGTACATTTCGAGCGCCGGCCGCATCGATATGAACGTCACCGAGACACCCGCCAGCGTGCCGAGCAACGCCGCGCGCGGCGTGATTTTTCGGATAACGGGCGCGATGAAGCCGCCGATCATCAGGATGAAGCTCTGGAAGAACACCCAGACCAGGCCTGCCGCCCAGCCCTTCATCGGATCGCCGGTCTTGATCGTGATCGGCAGCATGATGACGAAGGTGACGATGAACATATGCGGCACGCTGACGCCGGATGGAAGCGCGCAGACATCGTTACGGCCGGTCTTCTGCGCCAGACGATAGGCAAGCCAAGCGTAATAGAAGGTCGACAGGCACAACATCAGACCGAGCGCCGGGAGAATCCGGCCGAACACCAGCGAGTTCCGGCATTTTCAGCACGAAGCGCAAAAGCCCCGTGAGCACGAGCATGTTGACCAGAATGTTGGTGCCGAAACCGAAGAAGGCGTTCCAGTCCCCTGGAGTCCATAAGGTCGGTTTGAAGTCGCTCTTTCCCGCAGAAATGCCTGTACTCATTTTGATGCCCCTGCTGCCAATGCGTTTGAAGTCTCCGGTTTCATGGCTTGAAGAACTGCGGCGGAGTCTGCGACCCAGCCGAAGATGCCACCCTGGGCCTTGATCATTTTGAGGCCCATTTCGTGGAATTCAGGAAAATAGGAAGCGCAGCCGTCCGACAGCACGACGCATCGGTAACCGCGGTCGTTTGCCTCACGGACGGTGGTGTTGACGCAGACCTCGGTAGTCACGCCGCAGACCAGCAGATTTTCGATACCGTATTTCTGCAGGATGTCACCGAGTTCGGTCGCGTAGAACGCGCCCTTGCCGGGCTTGTCGATCACGACCTCGCCGTCGATCGGATAGAGTTCGGGTATGATGTCATGCCCGGCTTCGCCCCGGATCAGGATTCGTCCCATCGGGCCGGGATCGCCAATGCGAAGACTTGGCGCGCCGCGCTCGATCTTCGCAGGCGGCGCGTCCGACAAATCGGGTAAATGGCCTTCACGGGTGTGAACGACGAGCATGTCGCTGTCCCGGGCAGCCTTCAGCACGGAAGCGATGGGTCTGACGGCCGTAGCCAATCGCGACACGTCGTTGCCTAGCGTCTCTCCGAAGCCGCCCGGCTCCATGAAGTCGCGCTGCATGTCGATGATGACGAGTGCGGTAGCCGACCAGTCGAACGCGACCGGCTCAGGTTCGGCTGTTATGACGCCCTTTGGCAGTTGCTTTGAAGTTGCCACGAGTTTGCGCCCCCCAACGCTTGAGGACTCTGGAAGCAAGACCTAAAATCAAGTTAAGCAAGGCCCGTGCCATTGTGTACAATGCGCTGCGCTGGCGGCTTGCGTTGAAATTCTCTCTGTTTTCAGCCGGTTGAATGGCGGCATTCAAGCGTCGGCGGTTACCGTCGTTGAGCCAGGTCACCACAGTTGCTTATTCGTTGAGCTTGACGCTGCATGCAATAGGCCGTTGTCCGCCGCTGTTTGCGGCAGATGCGAAATCGCCGCGCGCGTCCGTGTTGACCACGCTTCCTCCGCCTGAAACATTAGTTTTTTGGCCCTCTCGCAGAGATCGGGAGCGGCTTTGATACATTTGGCGTGGAATTTGCTGCTTTTTTCAAAGCAGCTAAATCGAAGGGGGACGTTCGATGGCCACCATTACAACGACGACCGCGCCGGTCGCGCGAAAACCGCTTTACACATCGCTGTTCGTCCAAGTCCTTGCAGCGCTTGTGCTGGGGATCGTACTTGGGATGGCGGTTCCCGATTTCGCCGTCAGCCTGAAAATCTTCAGCGACGCCTTCCTGAAATTGATTTCCATGATCGTCGCGCCGATCGTGTTCTGCGTGGTCGTGCACGGCATTGCGGGCGCCGGCGACCTCAAGAAGGTCGGACGGGTCGGCGTCAAGGCGCTGGTCTATTTCGAGGTGATGACGACGGTGGCGCTCATCGTCGGCCTTTTGCTCGCCTATCTCTTTGGCCCCGGCCACGGCATGAATATCGATACCTCAACGCTCGATAAGAATGCACTGAGCGCCTATGCCGACAACGCCCACAAGCTCAAGGGCGGTGGCATCGGCAGCTTCCTCATGAACATCATTCCGACCACCTCGTTCGACGCGCTTTCGCGCAACGATGTTCTTCAGGTGCTGTTCTTCGCGATCATCTTCGGAACCAGCCTGGCCCTTGTCGGCGGTGAAAAGAGCGAGAAAATTTCCTCTCTGATCGATGCGGTATCGACGGTGCTGTTCCGCGCGATGGGCCTGATCGTGCGCGTTGCCCCGCTCGGCGTGCTCGGCGCCGTCGCCTACACGGTCGGGCAGTATGGCGTCGGATCGCTCAAGCAACTGGTTTCGCTGGTGGCACTTTACTACGTTGCGCTTGCGATCTTCGTGCTCGGCGTCCTCGGCGGAGTGATGGCGTTCGCCGGGCTCAATATCCTCAAATTCCTGAGCTACCTGCGCGAGGAATTGACGATCGTGCTGGCGACCGCCTCATCGGACGCTGTGCTGCCGCAGATCATGCGCAAGCTCGAGTGGATGGGCGTGAAGAAATCCGTCGTTGGCCTCGTGATCCCGACCGGCTATTCCTTTAATCTCGACGCGTTCTCGATCTATCTGACGCTCGCGGTGGTCTTTATCGCACAGGCGACCAACACGCCGCTCTCGTTCGGCGATCTCCTGCTGGTGCTCGGCGTATCCCTGATCACGTCCAAGGGCGCTCACGGCGTTCCCGGTTCGGCGATTGTGATCCTGGCGGCGACGCTGAATGCGGTTCCCAGCATTCCCGCGATCGGGCTCGTGCTGGTGCTTTCCGTCGACTGGTTCATCGGCATGGCGCGCGCGCTCGGCAACCTGATCGGCAACTGCGTCGCCACCGTTGTGATTGCGGCGTGGGAAGGCGATCTCGACTACGCCAAGATGCATCAAGTGCTCGACGGCGAAGAAGTGGTCGATGTGACCGCGGGCTACAAATTGATGATTTTTTTCTTTTTTTTTCTGTTGATAAATTTAAAATGATTATTTATTCTTTTTCTTGAATTAAAATAATAGATTATTAAGGATTATGAATTACGACACAATTTGAAAAGTTTTATTAAAATCATGTTTATTAATAAAGAAAAAAGCGAAACAAAAAAGTTACACACGAATTTTTGGTTTTTTATCTTCCTTTTTTATCAGCAATCACTTTGGGAGCTGTTGTTGATTTAGCTGTTGTATCAAACCATGTCTGAACTTTTTGTCGTTGTCCTTCTGCACTTTGAATTTCTGGTTTTTGTTGTTGTTGTGGTGATTTATTGTTAGTTTGTTGTTTCTTTTCTAAACCTCTTAAAATGATATAAGTATGTTGAAGTAAAATATCTCATCAACTTCAAATGTTTCAAGATCAGCATCAGTGACACTATCACTCCATAAATCTGTTCGTTCAAGATAAATTTGTAATGGAACATCAAGACTAACATTTGCATTTAATACACGTATCATTAATCGTTTAAGCATTGAAATCCATCTATCAATATTTTTAAGTGTTTCAGCAATTGTTTCTTTTTCAAATGTCATACGAGAAAATACATTGAGAACAGTTGTCGTTCTTCATCTGTAAATGTTTCTTCAGCAAGTTCTTTTTTCACATAAGGACGTAAAACTTGATCAAATGCACTTTCTTCAATTATTTCATATAAATCAATAATATATTGTAATTGAATTGTTGAAAATGGTGGTCGTTGAAGAATATTATCATTTAAACAAGCATTTGAATGAATATAATGTTCAACAAATGTTTGAATTGTTGTATATTTCTGTAGATTTTCTATCACACTATTTCGTAAATAAGTAAAAACATAATCAAGTGAACCAAGATAATTGAGAATATCATCATTTTTCATTCCTATAAGAAGACTTGTAATTTAGTTCGTTCATCATTTGTTAATTGTTGTTGTTTAATACGATCACGTACATCATTGATTAATGATGTATTTTCACTATATAATTCAAATTGATAATTAAGAAAATGTAATTTTTCTGTATCAATTAATACTAAAGAACTAATCATATTTCGAATGTTATTTCAATTTCTTCATAATCATAAATAATATCTTTACTTTTTCCATATTGATAATTAATAACAAGACCATCATTGACTAATTTTTTACTTAATTCATTTCGATCAAGATGAAGAATATGTTCTGGTCGAATTGATTGAATTGGTACATGTTTTTGTTTTGATTTTTGTTCAATAACATTTTCAATTTATTATGAAAAAAATTAACAATTTCATTTTGTAATTCTGCAATTGTTTTAAACATGCAGCAAGAAGAAGACTACTTTCATCTCTTGATGTATTTAATAAAACCATTGCAATACTTGTATTTTCAGCAAATTTTTCCTTTGGAACAGTTAATTCAAATTTTGGTGTTTGACATCCATAACGAACTTCTTTTAAATTTAATGCATACCAAGCATGAGAAAATTATATAAAGTTGTTGATTATATGTTGATCATTGACCTGTTGTTAAATAATGAAGAATTTGTTTTCAGCAGCATCATTTCGTTTAATACGATGATTTAATTTTTCAATTAGATAATTTGTAAATATAACAATTGGATAAAGATATTGAATATTTATATAATCATTAAAAC
This sequence comes from uncultured Alphaproteobacteria bacterium, assembly GCA_963752265.1. Lineage (GTDB taxonomy): Bacteria > Pseudomonadota > Alphaproteobacteria > Rhizobiales > Xanthobacteraceae > Bradyrhizobium. The sequence continues at coordinate 292 of CAVVZW010000087.1, read as the reverse complement.
GTTTGAGTAGAAATGTTGTTACTGGATAAGTTTGTTCAGCATATGGAAGTGTTTGCATTTTTAAAATAAATTCATCTAGAGGATTTGATGTATGAAATTTGTAACATTAAAAAAATTTAAAAAAGGATATTGTTTTTCATCTTCGAATATTCATCAATAAAACTTTCTAATGTTGGTTCAGAATCACGTTCTTGAATAAATTCAGCATAGGCTCTTTTATATTCGGCAATTTCATTGGCTACTGAATCAATATGTGTAAAAATAAGTTTTTGTTCAATTATTTGTTCTATTT
>CAVVZW010000086.1:0-24081 GCA_963752265.1 uncultured Alphaproteobacteria bacterium | reverse complement strand
CTATGCCCTATTACTGGCTTGAGCGTATTGCTTCGGTCAGTTTGCTCATCAACGATGGCGTGACCGTCACCGATCTCTCCGCGACATACACCTATGTGCAACCGCCGGCGCCAACGTTCAGCTCGATGAGTCCCAACAACGGGACGGTGGCGGGCGGCAACCTGTTGACGTTCACCGGGACCAATTTCGCCGGAGTGGCTACCGTCACCTTTCCGGATGGCTCGGTGGCCACCAACGTCACCATCGTCAATTCCACCACCATCACCGCGATCGCGCCGGCGCAATCCGCCGGGGATATCGGCGGCGGCACGGTGACGCTATCGCTCAAGGAGGGCGTGACCGTCACCAATTTCACCGCCTCTTACACTTATGTGGCGCCACCGACGCCGACGTTCAGTTCAATGACTCCCAATAGCGGGACGACGGCAGGTGGCACATTCCTGACGTTCACCGGCACCAATTTTGCCGGCAGCGCTACCGTCACCTTTCCGGACGGCTCGCCCGCAACCAACGTCACGGTCGTCGATTCGACGACCATCACCGCGATTGCACCGGCACAAACCGCCGGAGATATTGCCGGCGGCACGGTGACGCTGTCTCTCAAGGAAGGCGTGACCGTCACCAATTTCACCGCCACCTACACCTACGTGGCGCCACCAACGCCGACGTTCAGTTCGATGAGTCCGAACAGCGGGTTGACGATCGGCGAGTCACCTCTCACGTTTACCGGAACCAATTTTGCCGGAGTGGCCACCGTCACCTTTCCGGACGGTTCACCCGCCACCAACGTCACCATCGTCAACCCCACCACCATCACCGCGATCGCACCGGCGCAAACCGCCGGTGATGTCGGCGGCGGCACTGTCACGCTATCTATCAAGGAGGGCGTGACCGTCACCAATTTTACCGCCACCTACACCTATGTGACGCCGCCAACGCCGACGTTCAGTTCGATGAGTCCGAACAGCGGGACGACGGCAGGCGGCAACCTGCTGACATTTACCGGGAGCAATTTTCTCGGCGTCGCCACCGTCACCTTTCCGGATGGCTCGCCGGCGACCAACGTCACCATCGTCAACTCCGCCACCGTCACCGCGATTGCGCCGGCACAAACCGCCGGAGATATCGGCGGCGGAACGGTCACGCTGTCTCTCAAGGAAGGCGTGACCGTCACCAATTTCACCGCCTCGTACACCTATGTGGCGCCGGCACCGCCGACGCTCAGTTCGATGAGTCCCAACAGCGGGACCACGGCGGGCGGCACGCTCCTGACGTTCACCGGGACCAATTTTGCCGGCATTGCCACCGTCATCTTTCCCGACGGCTCACCGGCGACCAACGTCACGATTATCAACTCCACCACCATCACCGCGATTGCACCGGCGCAAACCGCCGGAGATATCGGCGGCGGCACCGTGACGTTGTCCCTCAAAGAAGGCGTGAGCGTCACCAATCTCACCGCACCCTATACCTACGTGCGTACGATCGCGACCAGCACCGCTCTCACCTCGTCGGCCAATCCGGTTGCGGCCGGCACACCCGTGACATTCACGGCGACGGTCGCGAGCGGCAGCGGCACCCCTACAGGCACGATCGTTTTCAAGGACGGCGCGACCATACTCGGTAGTGCTGCGCTCTCAGGCGGCGCAGCTTCATTGACGACGTCGCTCATGGTCGGAACGCACCAGATCACGGCGGCCTATGGCGGCAACAGCAGCTTCACGTCCAGCACCTCCGCGCCGCTGACGGAGATCGTCAACGTCTCGCAGGACAGTCTCAAGCTTCGCGCCTTGCAGATCCTCGCAACCAAGGTTGAAGCGCAGAATTCCGGAGCTGCGATTGCGGAGGCGATCGACCGAGCCATCTCCGATGGTTTCAGTGACGGAGGCCGGCTGATCACGCCGGGCGCCACCGGTATCCGTTTCAATTTCTCTGCCGATCCGGATCAACCGCAGGCCGCCAACAACGGCGCCACCCTGTCGGACCGGTGGGGCACCTTGCCTGATAACGCCGGCAGCCGTCTTCAGTCGTATTCAGCGCCAGGCGGAGGCCGTGTTGAGGATGCCTTCGCCGCCATCGACCGCCAGACCATGCCGGTCAAGGCGCAGCCTGCGCGTTATACCGAACCGAAAAATTGGCTGCTGTGGGCGGATATCCAGGGCAGCGGAATTGACCACGCGGGATCGTCGGTCGGGATGCCGCAGCTTCTGTATGGCAGCCAGGTCAACGCGCTGATGGGGCTGACCCACAAGATTACCTCGACCTTTCTGGTCGGCGTTCTCGGCGGCTACGAGACCTTCGACTACAGGTCCGACGCGCTGAATGGCCGCCTCAAAGGCGACGGCTGGACCATCGGCTCCTATCTCGGGTGGAAATTCGCACCGGGATTACGCTTCGACGCCGCTGCGGCCTATTCCGGCATTGGGTATGACGGCGTGGCTGGAATGGCGAGCGGCGACTTCAACGGCCATCGCTGGCTGCTGTCGACCGGAGTGACCGGAACCTACAAGCTTTATGGATTCGCCGTTGAGCCTTCGGCAAAGATCTATGCGCTGTGGGAGCAGGAAAATGCCTACACCGACTCGCTCGGCGCTTTTCAGGCTGATCGCGATTTCTTCACGGGACGTGCATCGACTGGCGCCAAGGTGAGCTACCCATGGCTCAACAGCGCGAGCGTGACGATCGCGCCTTATGTGGGACTCTACGGCGACTATTACTTCGAAAACGACAACGCCGCCGCCGTGCCATTGGCGGGCGCGCCTGCGCTCGCCTCGGTTCCGCTGCTCGAGGGCTGGTCGATGCGGGCCACCGGCGGGGTGGCTGCACATCTTGCCAATGGCGCCAATATTGCCGTAGGCGCCGAATTCGGCGGCATCGGCAGCTCAACGCAAATATGGACCTTTCGCGGCAGGGCGTCTGTGCCGTTCAACTAGCATATGGCTTGTTATGCGATCGCAAGAGGTCGTCGGCGGCTCGATGCGCGCGGAAACGACCAATGGTTTTAAAACCTAGACTGGATGGTGGGCGCACCAGGGCTCGAACCTGGGACCCGATGATTAAGAGTCATCTGCTCTACCAACTGAGCTATGCGCCCGGAACGGGTCCGGAAAAGGGCCATCGCAAGAGGGCGTCGTTTAGCAAAGCGACCTCTCGATGTCCAGCAAGCCTGTGGGTTTTTCCCTGGTCCCGGCACCCGGCGTAAATGCCGGAAAATGCGCCCAATTCCGGCATTCCCGGGTGACGCCGGGCGGCCTGAGCAGCCAACCCGGTGACGGCAGACAAAAAAGCCGCCGGGGTTTCCGGCGGCTTTTAAGACAACAATCATGCCGATCGACGAACCAAAAGCTTTACAACCGCTCGGAATCCTGCCCGCGCTCGCGGTCGCCACCGAACCGTCCGCGCTGGAAGCGGTCGCGCCAGCCTTCGCCACCGCCACCGCCGTGACGGTTGTGGTGGGTCAGCATCGCGAGCCGCCGCTTCTGGCCGTCGTCCAGCGTCTTGTAAAGCGGATCGGCGGCATCGGCGATTTTCTTCAACACCGCAGCCGAAGCCGCCATGTTCTCGGCACGCTTGCGAAGACGTGCAACCGGATCCGACTGCGACTGATCGTCGTCGGGCTTGGCGGCCATGGCCTCCCGCGCCGCAGCACGATCAAGCCTGATCTTGACGAGATCGCGCACCGCGCTCTCGACCGGGGGCCAGAGCTTTTCCTGATCGGCGCTTAGCTTCAGACCGGCATGGACGGCTGCGATCTTCGCATCGGCCATCGCCGCCCGATCTTCCGGATTCATCCGGGCATGGCCCATACGATCGTGGAACCACTGATGATGCTGGGCATACACCGCGGTCGTGCCCGCGATGGCAAGAGCGGCGATGCCGGCGATAGCGAACTTCCTCATGTCAACCTCCTTTGAAGGTGGCTGGAGAATGGGCATACGTGCCTCCGCAATCAACTTACAGTTCTGCAAACAAGGCTGGTCTTACCAAGATTTAATTCCGTTCACGATTGGAAACACTCAAAATTCCGAGCCACCCGCGACCACTATTGGATCATGCCTAACAGCCGCGGCAGCCACAGCGAGATTTCCGGCACGTAGGTGATGAGCCCCAGGAACACCAGCATCGCTAACAGCCACGGCAGCACGGCAACCGTGATCTCGCTGATGCCCATCTTGGCAATGCCGCTGGAGATATAAAGGTTGAGACCGACCGGCGGATGGCAGAGGCCAACCTCGGTGTTGACGATCATCAACACGCCGAGATGCACCGGGTGGATGCCGATCTTGGTCGCCAGCGGAAACAGGATCGGCGCCATGATCAAAAGGATCGATGACGGGTCCATGACATTGCCGGCCGCAAGCAGGATGATGTTGACCACCAGCAGGAAGGTCCAGACCCCGAAATTCTTGTCGATGATCCAGGCCGCCATCTCCTGCGGGATCTGTTCGTGGGTCATCAGGAACGAAAACAAGACCGCATTCGTGATGATGTAGAGCAGCATCGAAGACATGCTCGCGGCCTGCAACAGCACCCTGCCGACCTGATTGAGCTTCAGTTCCTTGTAGACGAACACGGTGATGAAGAAGGCGTAGGTCGCCGCCACCGCGGCGGCTTCCGTCGGCGTGAAGATGCCGCCATAGATGCCGCCGAGTACGATCACGATCAGAGCCAAGCCCCAGATGCTTTCGCGGAACGCGGTCCATTGTTGGCGGAAGGTCGCCCGCGGCATTTTCGGATAGTTGTTGCGGTAGGCGATGAACCAGGTCACCGCCGCCAGCATCAAAGCGAGCATGATGCCGGGCACGATGCCGGCCATGAACAGCGCACCGATCGAGGTGTTGGTGGAGACGCCATACAGCACCAGGATGATCGAGGGCGGCACCAGAATGCCGAGCGCGCCCGAGGTCGAGATCACGCCGACGCCGAAACGCTTCGGGTATCCATGCTCGACCATCGCCGGCATCATGATCGAACCGATCGCGACCACCGTTGCAACGCTGGAGCCTGAAATCGCGGCAAACATCGCACATGCTGCAACACCGGCAAGACCGAGCCCGCCCGGCAGATGGCCGACCAGCGAGGTCGTAAACGCGATCATGCGCCGCGCCACACCGCCGCGCGTCAGGAACGTGCCGGCAAGAATAAAGAACGGGATCGCCATGATGCCGAAATTGTCGAGGCCGGAAAACAGTTTCAGGCCGACGCTCTCGATCGGCACTTCCGTCATCGTGAACAGGAAGGTGAGCACCGTGAGACCAAGCGAAATCGAGATCGGCATGCCCGTCAGCATCAGGGCAAACAGCAGTCCGAAAATCAGCGCCGCGCTCATCACGCTTCTCCCAGCGCGATGGGTGCGTCGGGCGAAGTCACCTCGATGCCGTCGACATTTGTCGCATCATGATGCGGCAGATCGCCGGTCCAGAAATAATGCCAGCACACCTGAAGGAAGCGGAAGCACATCAGATAAGAGCCGAGCGGGATACACGCATAGACGATCCAGCTCGGGATCTCCATGTCGGGTGAGACCTGATCGGTATGCATCAGCTCAAAGACGAACTTGGCGCCCATGGTGCCGACAATCGCGGTGAACAGCGCACCACCAAGCAGCCCAAACAGCACGACGGCCTTGCGCCAGTGGTCGTTGAGCCGCTTGATCAAGACGTCGACGCCAACATGGATGCCGGTGCGCACGCCATAGGCAGCGCCGAACTTCGCCATCCAGATGAACATGTAGATGCAGAGTTCCTGCGACCAGGTGAGGTCGATCCAGAACAAATAAGGATAGAGGAACGGCACGTCGACGAGGAAGCGATGCACCACGGTGACGAAGGTTATCAGCGTCGCCGCGCCCATCAGGCTCGCGATGATGATCTCCTCGAGCCGGTCGAGAATTCGTAGAAACATAACCCTCCCCCCGTCATTGCGAGCAAAGCGAAGCAATCCAGACTCTTGGTCATTCCGGGATGGTCCGAAGGACCAGACCCGGAAGCTCGAGATTCCGGGTTCGCGACTTTGTCGCGCCCCGGAATGACGGTGTAAGAGACTCTGGATTGCTTCGTCGCTTACGCTCCTCGCAATGACGCCTTCAATTATAATAGCGATCTGATTTGGTAGGACTCTTCTCTCAATTCATCGGGCTGCGGCCCGTCTCCTTCAGGAACTCGTCAATCAGCGGCTGACCGACGCGGGCGGCCACTTCCTTGTAGACCGGCATCATGGCTTTCCGCATCGCCTCGTCCTGATCGGCCGTCAGCGTGACGATCTCGGTCTTGCCGGCCTTCTTGATCGCGTCCAGCGCGTCGTCGTTTTCCTTGGCCGACTGGTTGTTGCCGTATTCGGTGGCTTCCTTCATCGCCTTCACGCAGGCCTCGCGAATATCAGGTGGCATGCCGTCCCAGAACTTCTTGTTCACGACGACGACATAGCCGATGTAGCCGTGATTGGTGACGGTGGCGTATTTCTGCACCTCGTGCATTTTCTGGGTGTACATGTTGGACCAGGTGTTCTCCTGGCCGTCCACCACGCCGGTTTGCAGCGCCTGATAGACGTCCGAGAACGCCATCACCTGCGGGATCGCGCCGAGCGTGCGGAACTGCGCTTCCAGCACTTTTGAAGACTGGATGCGGAATTTCAGGCCCTTGTAGTCGGACGGCGCGACCAGTTTCTTGTTGGCCGACATTTGCTTGAAGCCGTTGTCCCAGTAGGCGAGGCCCGTCATGCCTTTCGCGTCGAGAAGCTTGAGCAGCTTGTCGCCGAGCGGGCCGTCGGTGACCTTGCGCAGTGTTTTCAGGTCGGGAAGGATATATGGCAGGTCGAACACCTCGAACTCCCGGATCCCGATCGGGCCGAACTTCGAGTTCGACGGCGCCAGCATCTGCACCGCGCCGAGTTGCAAGGCTTCGAGCTCTTCCTTGTCCTTGTAGAGGGTCGAGTTCGGATAGACTTCGACCTTGACCTTGCCGGCTGAGTACTTCTCGGCCAGTTCCTTGAATTTTTCGGCGGCCTTGCCCTTGGGCGTGTCCGACGCCACGACGTGGCTGAACTTGATCACGATCGGCGATTGCGCCGCCGCAGGCCCAGCCAACGCCAGTGCCGCGAAGGATGCCGCCGCCAAAACCAGTTTATGCATGTTTCCTCCCGATGGCCTTTGAGGGGGAGCTCGCGAGGTGGGCGCGCTTCCCGGTCTTTTCGTTACGTGTTGCGAACCTTTACAGAGATGGCGGCCGAAAGGCCATCGCCCGTTAGCAGGGTGGTGGATGCAAAGCATTGTGCGACGCACAAAACAGGCTCCGACGGCGTCTTTGCGAGGAGCGAAAGCGACGAAGCAATCCAGGGCTACGAAGGAAGTGCTGGATTGCTTCGCTGGCGCTCGCAATGACGTAAAACATACGTCCACATCCTCACGACGCCCTTCGCCCGAGTTTTTCATGAGCCGCCGTCACTCTAGAATAGAGAGGGGCAGGGAAGCCGGGCACACCAGTGCACCCGCAGCTCCGCGCGCAAAATAGAAAGCACGCGAATAAGTCACCACAGGTTCACGGGACGCGGCACCTGTTTCCTGGGTCTCGCACCTCCGCCGAACATAGGCGAGCATCGAAAAGGCTCGCTGCTCGCCTGGGCCTTGCGCGCGCCCTAAGGTTGCGCTTGGATGATTGCGGGCAAGGGGAAAATCAATGCGAAATTTGGCTGTGCTGGCGCTCATGCCGGCCTTGGTGGGCTGCGCGACAATCACCAAAGGAACGACTCAAACGATCGCGGTCGACACGCCCGGCGTTCCCGGCGCAACGTGCACAATTCAAACGCCGAGCGGCCCGAGGGGATTGGTTACTCCGGGTAACGTTACGCTCGACAAGCAATCGGCAGGGCTACCCATCACCTGCACGAAAGAGTGCTACGTCATGGGATCAAGCATGATCCCGTCAAATACGGAGTCCATGGCCGCCGGAAACGTCCTCCTGGGAGGCGTGGTCGGCCTCGGCGTGGACGCCGCGACGGGAGCCATGAACAAGTATCCGGACCTTGTAACCGTCGCCATGATACCCGACCAGGCTTGCGGATCGCCTCGGCAACCCCGCCGCCGTGACCGTCCGAAAAACGACCAAGCCGACTGAGACGCCACATATCGTAGTCCAGTCTGTGCAACGTCGTGCTGCTCTTTGTGCTCGGCCTGGCGTTGCGCAATCGCTTCCGCATGAAATAGCAGCCGCTGCGGTGGCGCCGGCGCGGTCGACGCATGGTACCCGCAAGAATGACCAACTTGTAATGTAGACCAAGCCGCCGATCGACGTACTCCCGCCGCAATTTCGAACGCAACTTCGCTTTTCGCACCACGAAGCCAATTTCGCGCCACGAAGCCAACTCTCCGCAACAAGGTTTTAACGCCCGGAGAAAATTTGATGAGCGTACGTCCCTTGGCCGACGCCCGCTATTTCCAGATTGCCGCATTGGGTTGCCTGCTCATTATTAATATGACGATGATCGAGTTCGGCGCGCAGCCGCTTGCGAGCATCGTGGCGATCGGCGGCGCGTTACTGGCCCAGTGGGCCTGCACCCGGCTCGCGGGCCTGCCTCACCTCGACCTTCGCTCGCCGCTCATTACCGGGTTGTCGCTTAGTCTGCTGCTGCGCGCTGATGCGATCTGGCTCTATGCGGCGGCAGCGGGAATCGCTATCGCTTCCAAATTCGTGCTGCGGATCGACGGCAAGCATATCTGGAATCCCGCCGGCTTCGCCATCGTGGTGCTGCTCCTGACCTCCAACGGCGTGTGGATCTCGCCGGGTCAATGGGGCACCGAGGTCTGGTTCGCCGCGCTTACCGGATGTCTGGCGATCCTGGTGCTCTCGGCGGCGCGGCGCGCCGATATCGCGATCTTCTTCTTCGCAAGCCACGCGGCGTTGCTGCTGGCCCGCGCGTGGTGGTTAGGGGATCCGCTGGCGATCCCGATCCATCAGTTGCAGAGCGGCTCGCTCTTGATCTTCACGTTCTTCATGATTTCCGATCCGCGCACGGCGCCGGATTCCGCGCTCGGCCGCTTCCTGTTCGCGTTCACTGTCGCGCTCCTTGCGCATTACATGGCGTTCTTCATGCAGATGCGGCCGGCGTTGTATTTCGCGCTGATCGCGCTATCGCCGATCACGCTCGTAATCGATCGGTTGATCCCCGCCCCCCGTTACACCTGGACCGATCCGGCCCCACAAGGAGCTCCCCGATGACGACGTCGCATGCCGCACATCGTCTGAAAACCGGCGTTGCCACGGTTGCGATCCTGGCGCAGCTCGCGGCGGGACCTGCGAACGCCTTTTGCGGCTTCTATGTCGCGCAGGCCGATTCAAAATTGTTCAACAAATCCTCGAAAGTGATTCTGGCGCGCGACGGCGACCAGACCGCGATCACGATGGCCAGCGACTTCGAGGGCGACGTCAAGCAATTCGCCGTCGTGGTGCCGGTGCCGACCTTCATCGAGCGCAAGCAGATCGGCGTGGTCGACCCCAAGACCATCGATCATCTGGATCATTATACGGCGCCGCGCCTGGTCGAATACCACGACGCGGACCCCTGTGCCCCGCCGATGCCGCAAATGGCCAGTTCGAGGCTGGCAACCGCATCCGCCATGCCGGCGCCAGCGGTGGAAAGGGCGAGAAGCTACGGCGTCACCATCGAGGCAAGCTACGACGTCGGCGAATACGATGTCCTCATCCTGTCGGCCAACGAGAGCGACGGGCTGGTCAACTGGCTGGTCGACAATCAATACCGGATTCCGGAAGGCGCCCAGGATGTACTCGCAAGCTATATCAAGCAGAAGATGCGGTTCTTTGTCGCCAAGGTGAATGTCGAGCGGATGAAGGGCCTCGGCAACGGCTACCTGAGGCCGTTGCAGGTGCGCTATCAGAGTGCGAAATTCATGGTGCCGCTGCGCCTGGGCACCGTCAACGCCAAGGGGCCGCAGGATCTGATCATCTACGCGCTGAGCAAGAAAGGACGGATCGAAAGCACGAACTATCGCACCGTAAAGATTCCATCCGACATCGATGTCCCGCTTTACGTCAAGGATGAATTCGGGCCGTTCTACAAGGCCGTGTTCGAACGCGCCGTGGCGCGCGAGAATATGCGCGCGGTGTTTGTCGAATATGCATGGGACATGGGCTGGTGCGATCCCTGCGCCGCTGAACCATTGAGCAACAAGGAACTTGTCGAGCTCGGCGCACGATGGATCGGCAGCGACGATGACAGCGCGTTCCGCGCCGGCCGATTTCGGGGCGGCTCCGACGCATTCGTTACCCGGCTTCACGTCCGCTATGACGCCAAAACCTTCCCCGAGGACATCGCGTTCATGGAGACCGGGGATCGCAAAAATTTCCAGGGCCGCTATGTGCAGCATCATCCGTGGAAAGGCGCTGCCAGTTGCGAAAGGGCAGACGCCTATCGCAGAGAACTTCCGGCACGGTTCGCCACGGAGGCGAAAAATCTCGAAGACTTAACCGGTTGGAGCCGCACCGATATTGTCGGCCGGATGGCGCTGACGGGTCAGGGTCAGCCGGTCGAGCCGCGGTAGCCGCGCGAAGTGTCTGCGCAGCACTGCTCTCATCGTGTGGCAGGGTGTGGTCGCCATGAGAGGTCGTCGGACCATAGATAGATCGCAATAGCTGCCAGGCACAAAACGATGCCGATCCAGAAGATCGGCGAATGATGGATTGGTCGCCGATCACGTGGTGCTGGTTCCATTCGATCACCTTGTCAGCAACGTTGGACGACATTACTTGCGCATCGTAACCGAGGTGGCCTCGCCAGCCTACGGCAAAGCCACGCGGATTTGCCGATGATTTGCGCAAGCCTCAATTGCGGCCACGGAACCTGCATCTTGCGCGATCGTTGGAGGTTAAGCCCGGAGAGCCAGATGTCGCGCATCGTTCCGCTTGTTGTCTTTGTGCTCCTTGCGGGGCAAATCCTAACGGGGCAAGCCTTTGCACAGCTAACGCCACCCGCGGGATCGGCCGGCGCTGGCCTCGCCCCCATCAACGGCATACCGTACGGTCCCGCGAATCCCAGGCCGCCCTCCGATCTGAGCGGCATCGGCAACGCCGCGGCCGTGCCGCCGCTGCGCTCCAATTTCCCGGCCATCGCCATCCCCCAAACGACGATCGCGCCGCTGGAACATGCCCCCGCGCCGTCGCCCTCACCCTATGCATCAGAGCCGGTCTTGAACGCGCATGCCGTCGAGCCAAGGCGTAAGAAATCGCCTGCCCCGAGAGGCCATCGGGAGGTCTCGTCGTTCGCGGGGATCTGCCGGGGGTGTTAGCCGCCCGGCTCGATCACGCTCCGTCGCTGCAGCGACGATGTGGCTTGCCGAGCAGCCCGAGGACCCTCGTTCCGAAATCTCAGGTGTGATAAGGTTTGCATCGCTTCCGGGGGCTTCACATGCCATTTCCGAAATCAAAAATCGCGCTCCGCCTGTTGCCGGTCTCCGCGATCACCGCCCTGCCGCTGCTTGCATGGGCCACGATCCTGATCCCGCTTCCCGCATCGGCCGCCGGGACCGAACTGGCCGGCACCTATCAACTCGTCAGCTCGTCCACCAGGCATCTCGATACGGGCGCGACTGTGCCGGACGAGAATGCAAAGGGCTTCATCATGTACGGCGCGGACGGCCGCATGCTGGTTCTGATTACCTATGGCGACAGGCCGAAGGCGGAAAGCTCGGCGAAACTGACGGACGAGCAGCGTGCCGGACTATTCCGCACGATGCTGGCCTACGGGGGCAGTTACGAGTTTGACGGCAAGACCGTGAAGCATCACGTCGATATTTGTGCGGACGAAGTTCGCTGCGGCACCACGGTGATCAGGGATGTGAGAGTTGACGGTGATCGCCTGATTTACACGACCACGCCTCAGCCAGGCCCATTGGATGGCAGGATGATCGTCATCACGCTGGTCTGGCAGAAGCTCAGGTAGCGCCGGAGACGGTCTGCGGCTTCACGATCCCCCATGGAGCGGCCCAAACGTGCGGGCGAGCAGGACCGACATGACCAGGATGCCTGCTCCGAAGACAAGCACGTGCGGGCTCTTGCGCAGATCGAAGCTACCAACCCGGCAGACAAGCAGATAGGCGACGGCAAGATTGAAGAAACCCCAGAGGACATTCACCGATGCGGAGGACAGGCCCACTCCCGGTGGGGAAGCGAAGGGGCTCTGGAAGGCGTTTCCTGAAACCCCGTTGACAAGATGGGGCAAGGTATTCGCAAGAAATGCGCCCCCGAAGAAGTACGCCAAATAATGGTACCAGCGCATTGTTGTGCTCCTCCGGTCGCCAAGAGACACCGCTAACACATCGATTCTCGGATAGGCCACCGCATAGCATAATTCGCCATTGCCGCATCGCGCCAAATGACGAAAACGCCGAACCAGGGGAGTGCTGCTCGGCGTTAATCCTGCCATCGACCATGAAGAGGCAAAGGTCACGAAGATGATCTCGTCGATCTGCCGGGGCTGCTGATCCGGCAAAACGCCGCACCGCGCCCAAGCCCAAATTAAGCAATTCATAACGCCTTTTAAGCAATTCATAAAACCTTGCTGCTACTTTCCGGGGTGTTTTACCCCACTGCACCCTTTCTTAATTAATTCGCACGGCGAGGCGCGAAAGCGCCTCATCCAATTTGGGCCCCAGAGGCACCGATGTTGACTTCAACAGCGCAGTTGCTCGCAGAACTGGATTCGACGGGGGAAAGGTCGGCCGAGCGCTGGGGCGCGCTCCTGCATCAGACCGCGAAGGTATTTCTGGGCGGCATTGAAAGACTGTCGATGCCGCAGATCGATCAGTTCGACGACGTTTTTGTCCGACTGATGCATCGTGTCGATGTGCCGTCACTGGCTCAAGTGAGTCAAAAAATCTCCGAGGCAAAATGTAAGCTGCCGCAGGTCGATCGGCAGCTGGCCCTCGACGAGAACGAGGCGGTCTGGACACCCATCCTGAGATCACAACGGGTCACGGCTGAACTATTACTCGAGGTGATTCAATCGCGGGGCCCGGCGCAGCGCCTTGCGATTGCATCCAGGCCCTCGACCGAGCCTCAGATCGGCGACGCGTTGGCTCAATGCCCGGACCGGGCCGTTCATCATGCGCTCGTGGACAATCGGGGCGCCAAAATATCCGAAGCCGGCTGGGCGCGCCTCGTCCAGCTCGGCGAGAGCGACAGTGCGCTTGCAGAAAAGCTTGGGCGCCGACCGGACGTTCCCGTCGCGCTCAAGCGCAAGCTTCACGCGAAGGTCGACGACACGCGCATGCGCGCGCTCAACGCCATGCCGGGCGTGATGCGTGAGCAGATCGAGGACACCATCGCCTCCGCCGGAGCAGCCGCGACACTGCCCTCACCCGAACCTTCCGATCTCGCAAGCATTCAGGCGAGGATGCTGGAGCTCAACCGCAAAGCCAAATTGAACGACTCCACCATCAATCGCTTCGCGACCTATGGTCAGTATGTCGAGATATCAGCGGCGCTGGCGCTGCTGACGGGATCACCGATCGAGGTCATCCGGGCGATGCTCGCCAGCGACAAGGTGGAAGGTATCGTTCTGGCGTGCAAGGCGGCCCGGCTGGATTGGCGGACGGCGTCCACCGTCGCCAAGAATCGCCCTGGCGTCGCGCCCCTTGCAGCCGGAGAGCTGGAAAAAGCCAAGAAGGTTTATGAATCGGTTTCCTTGTCGGCGGCGCAAAGGACCGTACGGTTCTAGCGCGGGAAAGTTCGGGCTGCCGGGCATGACGACCGCGAAAAACGAGGCGGCCGTTCGGGCCGCCTCTTCATTCTTGCTCTCGCAAGCCATGATGGTGAGTTAGTGAGTGCCCCAGGACGCGTAGGGACGGCATTCAGAGACGCGAGGAGCGTAGCAGTCATAATCACCCCAGTTGCTGGGCGCATAGTAGGCGCCTTGCCAGGCGGACCCGGTCCACGGCGAAGTCACCGTGGCCGCGACGTCAACCGGGCCGGCCGCGGCGTGAGCGGCACGGAAGTGGTGATGATGCGCAACGTGCATCGTCTTCGCCTGAGCGGCTTCAGACCAGCTAAAGGAAATCAGCGTCATACAAACGAAGGTCGTCGCTGCGAGTACGATTTTTTGGGGACTCATTTTTTTCTCCATTGGTTTTGTCCCTTCCTCCCAACCCGGGCGTTTTCGCCTCTTGGCCGCGCAAAAACGTTACATCACCGCTCCGATTCTGCGCGCCGGGTTGAGATAAAGAATTGGTGAGCGCGCCGTGAATAGAATGTGAAGCGTCATACTTAAAAGCCCCGGACGGTATCCGGGGCTTGCCGTTCGATTCAGCTTGTGAGCGATGGCGTCGCTGGATGATCATTGCTGCGAAGCGCCGGGAAAAACTCACGCGAACTTCGGCAGCACCTTGGTCCACAACGCTTCGGTCGATTTCATCAGCTTGTCGTGCGGCACCAGCGCGTTGTAGGTGTAGCAGAACAGCCAATCGACCGGCTGCCGCTTCATGTTGGCCTCGAGCGCGCGCGTGACGGTATCGACAGTGCCGACCAGCGCGTAGCCGAGATCGATCGATTCCTGCGCGGTCGCAAAGTGCTTGGTGTCCGGGTCCATCAGGCCGCGGCGAAAACCAAACGGCTCGAACCATGCTCTGCCGGAAAAGCGCCCGGAGTCTTCCCACAGCGCCATCGCCTCTTCGTCGGTGTCGGCAATGATGACATCGCGCAACAGGCCTGTGCCCTGCCCGCGTGGTTTTCCCGATACCTCGGCATAGAGATCGTAGAGCGGCGAGGCGTAGACGTCATGCATCGGCGGCAGGATCGCGGTGACACCCTCTTGCGCGGCCCAGCGAATGGAGCCCGGCGACGACGCGAACGGCAGGAACACCGGCGGATGCGGCTTCTGCAACGGCTTCGGCACCACGCCGACCGACGTCAGCATGCCGTTCTCGACGCCTTTGCCGTATTTCACCGTGGTCTCGAGCTCCCAGGGCGTGGCGCCGGCCGGGACCTTCCAGAACTTGCCGTTGAAGGTCAGCATTTCCTCGGTCCAGCACTTCTTGATGATCTGCAAGTTTTCCTCGAACGCCGCGCGGTTGGCCTCATCGATCGCGTCGTGCTGATGCGGCAGGGCGCCGGAGACGCCGTGCGTCTGCTGCGCCATGATATCGACCCAGCGCCGCTGATAGCCGCGGGCGAATCCGGCGCAGGCGCGCCCGCCGGTCATGTGATCGAGCATCGCGATGTCCTCGGCGACGCGGATCGGGTTGGCGGCCGGCAGCACGATGCCGAGCTGGCCGACGCGAATGCGTTTCGTCTGCATCGCGAAGTAGAGATCCAGCAGCACCGGGTTGTTGGAAACCTCGAAGCCCTCGATATGGAAGTGATGCTCGGTGAAGCTCACCGAGTCGTAGCCGAGGTCGTCAGCGAGTTTGACGAGTTCGGTCAGCTCTTTCAGCATGCGCTGGTAGAGCTCCGGCCTCGTCGCGGCCATGCCCGCCTCGATCTCGGCGCGCGAGCCGATGCTCGGCAGGCAAAATATCGATGCTTTCATTGTGCTTCCTCTCCCGTCCGTGTCTGGGTCTTGATCATCGCCCGTTGGACAACGGCCATTTCACAGCAAATGCGGGGGATCAGGAAGGGGCCGCGCCAACACAGGCAGGACAAAAAACGCAATGGCCGGGCCAATCCGGGCTCGCATCTGAAAGGCCCGATTAACTAGAATTCTTTGCGAAATCCTAAGCAACGTGTAACCGCGACGGCAGATCGCGGACGCCGTTTAGGTAGCCTTTACCCCAAAAGCGCTAAGCGACCATCGCGTGCAACCCGGAGTTGGCGGATTCTTAACCGTTCCGTGGTCCAATCGCCAGTCTTCACCAAAAGGGATTTCGACAATGATCATTTGGTCAGTTGCCAAGCACGCCTTCATGATCTTCTGGTATCGCTACGTCAAATTGCTCAACGTGCTGATGCCGTCGATCGTCGTTCGGGGCAAGCGGCTCGTCGTCTATCCCGACGTCTACAAGCCGCTCGAGAACGAATATGCCTGCGCCGACTACTGCCGCGAGGGCGACAGGGTGCTGGACCTCGGTTGCGGAAGCGGCGTCGGCGCCGTGTTCTGCGCGCCCAAGGCAAGCGAACTGCTCGCCGTCGATATCAACCCGTCGGCGGTCAAAAACACGGCGGAGAATTGCCGCCTCAATGGTTTGGGCAACGTCCGGGTCAAGCAAAGCGACATGTTCTCCGGCGTGGATGGCAAGTTCGATCTGATCCTGGCCAACCCGCCTTATCTCGAGACCGAATTCGCAGACGAGGACAAGCAGTTCGCCACGTCCGTGCGCTACCTGCCGGTGCTGTTCGCGCAAGTCGGTGAACACCTCGCGGATAACGGACGGCTTCTGATCCAATATCCGATCTGGTTCCGCGGAATGATCGAACGGCTCGGCGCAGAGCGCGGGTTGAAGCTGATCGAGGTCAAGCGAATGCCGCTGAAATCCCCCGGGCTGCTTCTGTTGAGCCTGCTCTATATGCAGTTCGGTTTCCGCTCGGCCTTCTACCTGATGGAGCCGATGCGTGGCGCGCCGAAGGCGACGACGAAACTCGCGGCTTAGGGTCGTCTGTCGCAATCGGATTGTTTTCATAAAGTAAGTGTCATGCCCGGCCTTTGTGCCGGGCATTCACGTTTTTGGAGTGAGGAAGGAAGCAAGACGAGGATGCCGCGGCGCAGACAAGTTCACGCAGCCTGCGCAAGGCAGACTGCTATGCGCGGGCATGACGAAGACACTGGATTGCTTCGCTGACACGCGCAATGACGGAAGTAACGCCCGTTACCCCGCCACTTGCGCCACGACGTCGCGCTGGCGCTTCATGACGATTTTATTCAGCGCGCCGAGATAGGCCTTCGCTGAAGCCACCAGCGTATCGGGATCGGCGGCACGCGCGGTCATCGAGCGGCCTTCATGCGCGAGCCGCACCGAGACTTCGGCTTGCGCGTCGGTGCCTTGGGTGACGGCATGGACCTGATAGAGTTCGAGCTTGGCCTCATGGGGCACCAGCGCCTTGATGCAGTTGAACACGGCGTCGACCGGGCCGTTGCCTTCGGCTTCCTCGATTTTGATCTGGCCGTCGACATCGAGCTTCATGGTAGCGCGCTGCGGCCCGTGGGTGCCGGCGATCACCGTCAGCGAGGTCAGCTTGATGCGGTCATGCGAAGCCGCCATCTCCTCGTCGACCAGCGCTTCGATGTCTTCGTCGTAGATGTCCTTCTTGCGGTCGGCGAGCGCCTTCATCCGCACGAAAGCATCCTCGATCTGGTTGGCGCCGAGCTTGTAGCCCATCTCCTCCAGCTTGTGCACGAAGGCATGGCGGCCGGAATGCTTGCCGAGCACCAGTGACGACTGCTTCAGGCCGACCATTTCCGGCTTCATGATCTCGTAAGTGGACGCGTCCTTCAGCACGCCGTCCTGATGGATGCCGCTCTCATGCGCGAACGCGTTCCGCCCGACGATCGCCTTGTTGTACTGCACCGGGAACGAGGTCGCGGCCGAGACGAGCTTGGAGGCGCGCGTCAGCATGGTGGTGTCGATCTTGTTCCAGTACGGAAACTTGTCATTCCGCACATTGATCGCCATCACGATCTCTTCGAGCGCGGCATTGCCGGCCCGCTCGCCGATGCCGTTGACGGTGCATTCGATCTGGCGCGCGCCACCGGCGAGGCCGGCCAGCGAATTCGCAACGGCCATACCGAGGTCGTTATGACAGTGAACTGAGAATACCGCCTTGTCGGAATTCGGCACCCGCTCGATCAGCGTGCGCATGAAGTGGGTGTATTCCTCCGGCACGGTGTAACCAACCGTGTCGGGGATATTGACCGTGGTGGCGCCGGCCTTGATCACGGCTTCCACAATGCGGCAGAGGAAATCCATCTCACTGCGCGTGCCGTCTTCAGCCGACCATTCGACGTCGTCGATCTGATTGCGGGCGCGGGTGACGTTGGTGATCGAGGTTTCGATCACCTGCTCCGGCGTCATGTTCAGTTTCACGCGCATATGCAAAGGCGAAGTCGCGATCACGGTGTGAACACGGCCGCGCCTGGCGAACTTCACCGCTTCCGCGCAGCGATCGATGTCCTTTGGATGGGCGCGCGAGAGCCCTGCGATGATGGCGTTCTTGGAACGGCGGCCGATTTCGCTCACGGCCTGGAAATCGCCTTCCGAGGTGATGGGAAAGCCGGCCTCGATGATGTCGACGCCCATGTCGTCGAGCATCTCGGCGACCTCGAGCTTTTCCTCGAAGGTCATGGTGGCGCCGGGGCATTGTTCGCCGTCGCGCAAGGTGGTGTCGAATATAACGACGCGGTCCTTGTCGGACTTTTGGGTCTGGCTCATTTGCTTATTCCTTTTGGGTCGATGCGCTGCATCTGGTGGAGCGCTTGAAGGGGTTTTGCGGTGCTATCGGTTCAAACCCCTGAGTGCCCAGGCGCAATCGCCCAGACGGCCCTCAGGGGCCGATAAGAAGCAGAAGCCCGATAATGAGGGTGGGCAGGAACGCAGGCGCGATCGCCGAGGTATGGACGGCATCGGCCACCCCACCCTCAACACCAGCGATTTCGCCGCGAATCGACATTGCCAGACCCTTTGAAAGGCGATTTTCGGTCAAAACCATTGACGGTTGGTTGCCGGGATCGCGCCCTCCCTGTCGTTCTAGACGAGTTTGGCGGGGCGCCGCAACGCCAAAAGATGGTCAGGAGGGTTGACGTAGTGGCGGCCTGGACAGGACTCCGCCGGGGCACGGCGCTCCCCGATCGTCTTATTTGCTGCCCTTGCGCGGGGTCTTCGACTTGGCGCGGCCAGCGTCCGGCGGCTTGGGCTTTTCGGGGCTGGCGGCCGGTACGACCTCGCGAAGTGTGACGATCTGGGCCTGCTGGTTGACGGCGGCCTTTGGATTGTTAGCGTCCTGCAATTGCTCCTCACCGAGGCCGACCGCGAGGACACGCTTGGAGGAGACCTTGAACGTCGTCACCAGCACGTCGCGGATCGAACTCGGCTCTTCGATGGCTCAGGGCAAGGTTGATCTCGCGCCGGCCGGTCGCCTCGGTGTGGCCGACAACAAGGAAGGTGAACGACAGCAGCGCCGGACTGGAAAGGGCGTCCGCGATGCGCCCTAGCGTTTGGTAGGACTGAGGCCGGATGACCGGGGTATCCGGGTTGAACTGAATATCGAAGTTGACAGTCGGCAGTTTGCGCAGCGCCGGAGAAAGCAGCGGGCGCTTGAGCGCAATCCCGTCCGCCTTGGCCTTGATGCGGTCAGCCGCCTGCTGGCGCAGCACGGCAACTTCCAGATCGGAAGGGGTTTCAAGACCCGAAAGAGTCGTGACGATCGTCTCCGACGTGACCGTTTCCTGCGACCATGCCAGCGAAGCTGGCAAAATGACCATCCAGAAACCGGCGGCCAGCGACAGAAAGCACGTATGGGATCGAGGCAACATCAGCGATACCCCGCCTCGCCGAGCGCCTTGATGCATGCCGGGCCCAGGCCGCGCGTCACCTTGACCAGGCATGCGACGGCCGAGCCGGGCTTGTCTTGTGCTTCCGCGCAGAGCTTCTGCTTTTCGCGCTCACACGCCTTGCCGACGGCGATGCGCGCGGCGCCACGCTTCTGTATAGCCTCGAACGTCCTGCCGTAATCGGCGCGGCACTGTGCGGAGACGCTGTCCTGATTGCGGATCAGACACTCTTTCAGCCGCGAAGCATCGAAATTGACGCCGGCGCAGTTGGCGTCGATGTCCTTGCCGCAGCTTTCCGCCAGGATCGCGGCGGCGTTTTCGAAGCTCATGGTTTCGGCCATGGCGGGTGACATGACAGGTGACACGGCATGCGATGCCGCGGCCAAAGCGACAAATAATGCGAGGTAGGAAGCCCGGAGCATAGCTCTATTGGACCTGATGCGGTTGCAGACCGTCAAGGCCTTATCGCCCGCCGATGACCGTCATCCTGAGGTGCGCGCTCTTGCGCGCCTCGAAGGATGCGCGGGCGGAACGCCGGGGCCGTCTCCTTCGAGGCTCGCTATCGCTCGCACCTCAGGATGACGGGACAAACAGCGCGTCAGGGACACTCGGCCCCGGGATGACGGGGAGCCTATCATTGATCGCGATCACGCTCCGCTACCGCGGCAGACAGGCGTGATAGCGTTGCCTCGCCGTCACATTGCCTGCGTCGTCGGCATGGTACGGCTGGCAGAATACCCGCCCGCGCATGTCGACGGCATAGGTCTGGGACGGATAGGGATAGGGTTGATGCTGGGGGTTGGTGCCGAGCCAGCCGGCAGCGCCGACCGAGGCGGTCCCTGGATCGGCGGCGAAATTGCCGGGGAAGACGCCATTGGCCGGAAAATCGCGCTGGTCGTCGCGGTTGTCATAGTTGAAGAAGCTCGCCGTATTGCCGTAGCGCTGCGGCCACTCGCCATAGGTCTGAGCCGAGGCGGGAATACTCACTGTGCAGGCCGCGAAGGCCACCAACCAAATCGCCTTTTGCAAAGCTCTCACCAGCCCACTCCCACCGGTTTGGCCGTTCCCCAATCGCCCTTCCATCCCGAAAGCCTTCCGTGCCGGAATTGCAGATAAAGCCCGTCGCTGCGGATCGCGAGCGCGTTGCCCTTGACGTTCGGTATCGCAAGCAGGAGTTCGTCGCCGGGACGGCCGCGGACATAGCTCAAGGGCACGCCCAGCGCGGCCGATGCCTCATCGATACCCATGCCGAAACTGAGCGGGGCAGCTGCCGATACCGGTTGTGCCACGCCAGGTGTGCGCGCAATGAGCGATACCGTCAGCGCGATCCCCGCCGTCGCCAAACCGACATTCAATCGTCGCGCCATTCCACCGGTCCGTATCTTCTCTGGGCCGCATTTCCTACCTCGTTCGATGTTAGATTCAAAGCACGGCGGGCACAATGACAGCGATCATGGGTCCACCAACATCGGATGGGAGCCAATCGCTTGACATCCATGCAGACGCATTTAGAAACGATTAAGCCCTCCCAAGCATAGTGGGTTTCGAAGGCGTTCAACGGCACGGCGGTAGCCGAGCGTCTTCCGGGTCGCTCACCCCAGCGATTCCGCAAGAAACCCGAATCCAAAGACCAGCGCGATAACCCGGGACCCTTTTGACCGAAGGGGTCTCACCTCTTTTGATGAGGACGCGCCGTCTATGCGACAGGATCAGTGGAAGTCTCAGGTGCTTCGGGAATGGGATCAATGGCTGCAAGCACAGCCGATCGATCCGTCGGAGCCCACCGCCCGCGACAGCCTGAAATTTTTCTGCGAGCTGCAGGACAAACGTTCGCCGCTGCTGGAGTTCCGCCCCGGCCGGCGCGACAAGTGGCAGATCATCCATGCCTGGCTGCACCATGCGGGGCGCGTGGCCGATTGAGACGCAACCTGAAAGCGCCGTCAGGAATCAGCTGAACTGGCCGATCATGAAGTCAACAAAGGCCCTGACCTTCGGCGACAGATGGCGACTCGAGGGATAAACCAGCGAAATCAAATCGGCCGGCGGCTCGTGGGCTGTGAGCACCGGCTCCACGATGGAAGTTTGCCCGGTTTGTTCTTTCCGAGAACGAGCCCACGGAGCGAGACGGCACGATCGGGTCGTGCATCTTTCAAGGCCTCTTATGGATACGCTGCCGCATTGACGCAAAGAGGCGAACGCAAGAGCTGCCTGGCGCGTTTTAAAGAAAAGGCCCGCCGGATTGTCCGGCGGGCCCAACGCGTTTGCTTCGATCAGGTATCAGAGCGGACCGAAGGGGAAGACTGGAAATCCGGGAAATACGGGAACGACCGGACCGAAGTTGAAGAAGTCGAACAGGTCGCCGATCGCCGGTGAGTTATCCGGCACGTAGGGATTGAGAACGGCGATCGGATTCGGGAAGTTGTCGCGGCTGCGATTGCTGACCGGCGGCAACAGCCAGTTGTGCTCGATGAATTTGAGCAGCGACACGTGGTCGGTGTACTGATGCGAGATGTAGCCCTTCTTGGCAAAGGGTGAGACCACGATCAGCGGAATGCGTGTGCCGTCGCCGAAGAAGTCGAGCGGCTGGACATAGCCTGAGTCGTAGTAGCCGCCGCCTTCATCGAAGGTGATGAAGATCACGGTATCCTGGGCATAGGCCGAGCTCTGCACCTGCTGCACGATCTTCTGGGTGAAGCCTTCGAACAGGTTGAGCTTGGACGATGACGGGTGGCCGTCAACATAGCCGCTCGGCTTGACGATCGACACCGCCGGCAGCGTGTTGTTCGAGATATCGCTATAGAGGTTCAGCGTATCCTGGAGGTGGGCTGCGACCTGCGCCGGGTTCGACATGATCGAGGTGTCGTACTGGAACGGGTTACAGATGTTGCAATACTCGTCGGCGGTCGGTCCCGGCGTACCGAAGTTGAGCTGGTAGGGATCCGGCAGATAGTTGTTCCACTGATCGCCGTAGTATTTCCACGAGATGTTGTGAGCGTTCATGTTGTCGCCGATGCTCGGCACCGAGGACGGCGGAATGGTGAAGGGCGTGTTGGACGGGTTCTGGTCGATGAAGGCGTTGTTGCCGTTACCGAAGTAGCCCGGGTTGTAGTTGTTCAAGAGATAATAATGGCCCGGTTCGCAGTTCGGCCTGACCGGGAACGGCAGCGACGCCAGGTAGTCGGTAATCGGCTTCACGCCGGGCTGCGTCGGGTCGGAGCAGTTGGTGTAGGACCCGCCGCCATAGACCGGCGCATTCGGATTGGAAGCGGATAGCCCGAAGTCGCTTGCCGGAAAGCCAGCGTTGAAGCTCTGGCCGTAACCGTCCTCGGTGTACCAGTTGTTCGTGCCGGGCAACGGATTTGGATTTTCGATCTCGTTGACGACGCCCGCGTCCGGATTGGGCGCGCCGTTGAACGTCGTGAACACCTTGACGCCGTTCGGCGGCACCTGCGGATGGCCGTTGCCGTCGCTGAACCAGAGCATGTCGCCGTGGCCGAACATGATGTGGTTGACGCCGGTGCCGCCCATGACCGACTGGTGGAAGTTGTCGCTCATGCCATATTGCTGGGCGAGGCTGGTGAAATACGGCACGTCACCTTGCTGCACGTTATAGAAGCCGAGAGCGATCGAGCCTTCGCCCGTGGTCGATACCGGCGTCCCCGGCGGGAGCGGTGAGGGCAATAATTCGAGTGCGCCCTTGCTCGTTAGCGCCGGCGTCAGCGGGAAATTGGTGGTGAAATTCGACGGCGGCGGCAGGCCGTTGCTGCCGGTGCCGATCGTGGTTTCGACCCAGGCGAACAGCTGGCCGTTACACCCAGATGGATTGGCGAAGTCGAGTTCCGACAGGAAGTTCGTCTTGCAGTTCAGCTGCTGGTACATCTGGTAGAAGCGATGCACCGGGCTTGCGGTGTAGCTGTCGTAGGTCAAGGCGGGGGCGAGGCCGGTGGTGCCCGCGGGGAAGCTGGTGCCGTTGGTGCCGTTGGTCAGCTGAAACGGGCCGGCCGGCAGGTTGGTGACGTTGGAGATTCGCAGATCGGGGGCCACGGTGAATGATGCGGGGGGAACCAGGTCGTTGGTGAAAGCAGGGTTCCTCGGTTCCGCGACAAAGAGCGCGTTGCCATAGCCGCCGGTCAAGAGCAGCGGATAATAGCTCGCCGGCAGGCCGTTCTCGGTGCCCTCGACGCAGGCGAGCAGCGATGCGAAGCTCTTGCAGCCGGTGTCTTCCGTGCCAGTGGTACCGGTGCCCGTCTTCTGGAAGTGGCTGAACTCAGCCCCGCCGACCAGCGGCGTCGGCAGCACGTCGTTGGGGAAGTTCTGCTTTGGCGGGCTCAACAGGAACGTATCCGGAGCGGCATCTGTGGCGGCGACCTGATGCGCCTTCGCGAAATTGGGCCCCGGAATCGCGTTCTTGTTGGCGTCCAGCTTGATGATGCCCGAGGACAGGAGATTGTTGATCGTCTGGCCCTTCGGCGCCGGGAAGGTGGCGAAGACGTGATCGAAGCTGCGGTTCTCGCCGATGATGATGATGACGTGCTTGATCGGCGACACGGTCTTGTTGTCGTTGGCGCCGGCGGCCGGCGTTGTGCCGGCGGCAAAGGC
>CAVVZW010000085.1:0-20685 GCA_963752265.1 uncultured Alphaproteobacteria bacterium | reverse complement strand
GTCCGCCCGCGTGATTCGGATCTTCGTGGTTGCCAATATAGAACCACGGCCAGCCATAGAAGGCGCCTTCGCGCACGCGGGTGACATAGTCGGTCACGAGATCATCGCCAAAACCATCGCGCTCGTTGGTCGAACAATAAGCGTCGCCCGTGGTTGGATGAACCGCGAGCCCGACGCAATTGCGGATGCCGGTCGCGAAGACCTTTGCGTCCGACCCGTCCGGGTTGAAGGAGAGCACATCGGCGCGGCGGGCCTCATAGCTCGACGTCGCACCCAACGCGGATTTCGGATCGTCGGACGGGCTACCCTTGATGCCTTCCGCGTCGTTGCTGGCCGAGCCAACCGACACCAGCATCCGTGTGCCGTCCTTGGTGAAGACGATATCCCGCGTCGAATGTGCGCCCCCATGCGGCAGATCGGCCACGACGGTCGAAGGCCTGTCCGCAGCTTTCAGGTCGCCGTCCTGGTAGCGAAAACGGACCACGCTGTCGGTATTGGCGATGTAGACCCATTGCGGGTGGTCGCTTGGAAAAAAGGCGATGCCAAAGGGCTGGTTGAGTCCGCCGGCATAGATTTCGTTTTTGACCAGCTTTGAACCGTCTTCCGAAAGCCGCAGCAGGCGAATTCGCCCCGAACGCGTTTCGGCGACAAAGATATCGCCGTTCGGTGCCGTCCGCATTTCGCGCGGTCCGCTCAATCCCTCGGCCAACAATTCGGCCTTGAAGCCCGCGGGCACCTGCGGCACGGCGGCAAGCGGCCGTGGCACCACATGGGAGCCGTTGGCGGTCGAGGCGGTTGCTCCCGGCTTCGGCAAATCGGCCGGCCTGATATGGCGGACGACACCCGGTTTGTCGGTGCGCCAGTCGCCGAAGGCGGCATTTCCGGTGAGCGGCCCCGATTGGCTCGCGGCGGGAGCAATGCCCGCGCCCGCAAACACTGTGGCGATCAGCAGAGCCGGCAGCCACCGGCGAATGAGGCCGAATGGCCGTGCGCTGGAAATCCTTGGTGCCGTCGCTGCGGCTTGCCTCATGTTTGGCACCTCGTCGCTGATGTTGATGCCGATCGTACCCAGCGGTCGCTGCGTCAGCCAGACGGGATTGGGGCGTTGACGATGATGTGTACTCACACATCCTGTTCGCGCTTGAGCCGTTCGCGATAGGTGCGGGTCTTTTGCCGATTGCCGCATAGAGTGGATTGGCACCAGCGCCGTGTCCCGGGTTTAGAGCGGTCGAAAAACACCCATTTGCATTCGTCGGATGCGCACATCTTGAGTCGGTCCAGCGTGCCGTTGGCCGAGCCGTTGTAGAGTTCGGCGATGACGGCTGAAAGCCCCGCCACGGCATCGGTTCCGACGGCCGCCAGTTTCAGTCCTTCCTTGCCGTCCGTGATAACGCGCAAGGGAAAACGCGCCATGGCTCTGTCGAGCGCGCCTTTCACGGAAGCATCGCGCCGGCGCCCCGCGGGCTCGCGTTCGAGGTAATCGCGAATGGCCTTGCGCAGCTCCAGCGCCGCTTCGAACGCAGCCTTCGACGGAGCTGTGCCCGGCTTGATCAGGCTGCGATGGGCCATCCATGTGCCGAGGTGGGCGGAGGTTTCCAACTCATCGGCCTGCGCATGCTGCACGCCATGATGCACAAAGTGACGCAAATCCAGACTGTTGGCGAAATCGTAGAGGTTCGCCAGCGCGTCGGGAACATGGAACCTGCGTGATTCTTTCGACATCTCGACACCGTTTATATCATTTTAGCGGTTGAAACCAAGACACCAGTATATTAGTTTTAATCGTGTCTACCGCAAGAGAGAGCAAAGTCGGGAGTCCCAGCCATGTTGCACGTCGAATATCCCCCGATCTCCACCGAGGAGGGCCATATGGTTGACGAGAGTTCCGCGCGCTATGAAGGATGGCGGGTTGTCGCCGTTTGTTTTGTAGTTGCGACCTTCGGCTGGGCATTCGGCTTCTACGGCCAGAGCGTTTATCTGGCTGAACTGCACCGGCAGCACGGCTGGCCGGCGTCGTTGATTTCGGCCGCGACGACCTGCTTCTATTTGTTTGGAGCGCTGCTCGTCGTCTTCGTCGCCGAGGCGATCAAAAGGTTCGGCCCGCGAAACTGCCTGTTGGCGGGAACCGGCGCGATGGCGGTTGCGGTTGTCCTCATAGGGCAGGTGGATGCACCCTGGCAACTTTATCTCGCGGCCCTTGCATTGGCCTTCGGCTGGGCGGGCACCAGCCTGGCGATGATCAGCACCACGCTTGGTCTCTGGTTCGATCAAAAGCGCGGCATGGCAATCAGTCTCGCTTTGAATGGTGCGAGCTTCGGCGGCATCGTAGGCGTTCCGCTGTTGGTGATTGCGATCGGGCAGTTTGGATTATCCCGCGCGATGTTGTTGGCCGCTGCCGTCATGCTCGTGGTGGCGGTCCCCGCGATATTGATGTTCGTCGGACGGCCGCCGCTGCCCGCGAGCCGCGGGGCTGCCTTCGACGACGCGCAACCGTCTTCGCACATCCGCTCCCGCGCCTTTCGTGACATTGGCTTTCTGTCGGTAACCACAGCCTTCGCGCTGGTGCTGTTTGCACAGGTCGGCTTCATCGTTCACCTGATCGCGTTTCTTGATCCCGTGATCGGCCGTTCCGGTGCCGCGGTAGCGATCGCATCGCTGACGGCCATGGCGGTGGTTGGGCGCGTGCTGTTTTCCATGGTGATTGACCGGCTCAATCAACGGCTCGCATCGGCATTCTCCTTTGTCAGCCAGGCGCTGGCGCTTTTGGTCGTTATCAATTTTCGCGATGAAGCCTTGTTGATTGCCGCCTGCGCCGTCTTCGGCTTTTCGGTCG
The DNA here is from genome assembly GCA_963752265.1 of uncultured Alphaproteobacteria bacterium. Taxonomy (GTDB): domain Bacteria; phylum Pseudomonadota; class Alphaproteobacteria; order Rhizobiales; family Xanthobacteraceae; genus Bradyrhizobium. The sequence continues at coordinate 17,852 of CAVVZW010000085.1, read as the reverse complement.
GCAATCTGATCACGCTGCCATCGTTGATCGTGCAGCGAGAGTTTGATGCGCGCTCGTTCGGCGTGCTGATCAGCTTGCTCACCGCGATTACGCAGGTGACGTATGCCCTCGGGCCGGGTGTGGTCGGCGCGCTGCGCGACCTTTCGGGGTCCTATACGCTGCCGTTTTATGGTTGCATCGCGATGGAACTGGCGGCTGTTGCCATCATCATGATCCGCCGAAAATCCGCATGACGGATCAGGAGATGCTGGCGGCCGACTGCCTCTTCTTGTAGCCTCGTGTCATTGCCCGCGGATAAAAATAATGGGGCAATGATGGAGGACAGCCCAAGATGTTCCTCACTTTTTTTCGTCACGGCAGCGTTGCCGCGCTGGCGATCGGTGTGGCCGTGGAAGCGATCGCCTTCCTGTTCGGCTGGATCGAATCGAAGCTCGCCTTGATCCTGCTCGGCGCGCTGCTGTTTTACCTCAGCGAATACGGCATGCATCGCTTTGCCTTTCACGCCCCGCCCGTGCCATGGCCATGGTTACGCAAGATGCAGCACCGCCTCCACTACGATCATCATGTCGAGCCCGGCCGGCTCGATTTGTTGTTCCTGCCGATCTGGTTTCTGGCGCCCAATCTTGCGGTTGCTACCGCCCTGGTCGCGCTGGCCTTCGGCGCGGAAGCGTCATGGTCCGCGCTGTTCGGCATGATGCTGGCGATCCTGCACTATGAATGGGTGCACTACGTTGCCCACATTCCCTATCAGCCGCGCACACGATTGGGGCGCTGGATCAAGCAATATCATTTGCGCCATCACTTCATCAGCGAGAAACACTGGTTTGGCGTCAGCAACCCGACGCTGGACGGCGTGTTCGGCACGTTCCGTGGACCCGACGCGGCGGAAAAAAGCGCGACGACGCGTAAACTCTACTCTTGAACGAGGCTAGCGATCCCTTGCCGGCTCTGATAAATGGAAGCCGAGACGCCGCTTGCCACAAGCGAAAGGCTCCGGTCCCGTAGCTCAGCCGGATAGAGCGACGGTTTCCTAAACCGTAGGTCGCATGTTCGAGTCATGCCGGGATCGCCATTATCTCCAGATGTGCCGGGCACCGCTGATTGAATTTGCCCGCTCAGTTCCGTCCTATTCCCGGCAGTAGTTGGGATTTTGCACTGTCCACATGCGATATTCTTTTCGCGGGCAACAGATTTCATGAAAGCCAACAGCCCGCAACCGTTTACGATTGAAACCGGAACGCCCGACCCAGTTTCAGCGCTTCTCCTTCGTCCTGATGTACCGCGCGCCTGCTTCGTCTTTGCCCATGGCGCGGGTGCCGGAATGACGCATTCCTTCATGGAAGCCTTTGCGACCGGACTTGGTGAGCGCGACATTGCGAGCTTGCGCTATCAGTTTCCCTATATGGAGAAAGGCGGCAGGCGGCCCGATCCACCGGCGATCGCACACGCCGCCGTGCGTGCAGCGGTCGCAAAGGCCGCGCAGATTTTTCCAGGCCTCGCGTTGATCGCGGGCGGAAAATCCTTCGGTGGCCGCATGACCTCGCAGGCGCAGGCGGCGGCACCCTTGCCGGGCGTGAGTGGTCTCGCGTTCGTCGGCTTTCCATTGCACCCCGCGGGCAAGCCTTCCACCGATCGCGCCGATCACCTCGCCAAGGTCGAACTTCCCATGCTGTTTTTGCAGGGAACGCGCGATGGCCTCGCGGAAGTGGCGCTGATCGAGAGTGTGGTGCAGCGCCTCGGTTCGCGTGCGGCGTTGTATCTGGTGGATGGCGCCGATCATTCTTTCCACGTGCTGGCGCGCTCGGGCCGCAACGACCGCGAGGTGATGAGTGAGATTCTGGATGCATTCGCGAATTGGGCTGGCACGATCTGACACCGCATCCCCTGCGTTGGGGCGCAGCGGTCTCAAAACATTTCGAAATATTCGCGATGCTCCCAGTCGGAGACCTCTGCCTGAAAGCGTTCGATCTCGGCGTTCTTGATGTGGAGATAATAATCGACAAAGCCCGTACCGAGTTTGTCGCGGAAGAAAGTGTCGGCCTTCAGCGCGTCGAGTGCCTCGCGTAGCGTTTTCGGCAAGGAAGGCGCCTGCGTCTCGTAAGGCGTGTCAGCCGGCAAGGGCGGCTCGAGGGCGCGGTCGACGCCGTCGAGGCCTGCGAGGATTTGCGAAGCCATATAGAGATAGGGATTTGCGGCGGGCTCGCCGATGCGGTTTTCCAGCCGCGTCGCCGGATCGTTCGGCCCGCCGAGCACGCGCACCATCACGCCTCGGTTGTCGCGGCCCCAGATCGCCCGGTCCGGCGCCAGTGAATAGGCGCGGTAGCGCTTGTAGCCGTTGATCGTTGGTGAAGCGAACACTGCCGACGCGCGCGCGTGTTGCAACAGCCCTGCGAGATAATGACGGCCGAACGGACTCAAGGGCGCATCGCTCTCCTCATCGCTTTCTTTCGCCATGAAGGCGTTCTCGCCGCTGTCGCGCGAGACGATCGACTGATGCAGATGCCAGCCGGAAGCGAACACGTTGGGAAGCTTTGGGCGGCACATGAAGGTCGCATGATAGCCGTGCCGTTGCGCGATCTGCTTCACGGCGCTGCGGAACAGCACCATGTTGTCGGCCGGCTCAATTCCTTTTCGCGGGGCAAAGGTGAATTCACACTGGCTCGGGCCAAATTCCACTTCGACCGAACGCAGGGGCAGGCCGAGCGCGAGCACATCGCGCCTGATGATGTCGAGCACCGGCGCCATTTGGTCGTAGCGCTGTTCGGTCAGATATTGGTAGCCGTGCGAGAGCAGACTGACGTCGGGCGGGTTGCCGGGCTGGCCGGCATCTTCGGGCGACATTCTGGCGTTGTCGAGCTTGAAGATATGAAACTCGACTTCGAGGCCGGCGACAAAGTCGAGCGCCACGTTGCCCGAGTTGATCCAGAACTTTCCGGTAAAGGTTCCGCGTCGCGAACGGCACGGGCCGTCCGTCGGCAAAATACACATCGCACAACAGCCAGCCGGTCGAGGGTGCCCATGGCAACACGCGAAAGCTTAAGGGATCGGCCACCATCAGTACGTCCGCAGCGCCTTCCATCTCCGGCATGCCGAAGCCGCCACCTGACGTGAACACAGGAAACACCGTGCGGTGCGCGGTGTCCTTGGCGAACATAGTGGTGGTGATGGTGCAGCCGCTTTCGAGCGACGCCAGCGCTTCGCCTGCTACCAGCGTCTTGCCGCGGAGAATGCCGTGCTGATCGGGAAACGACAGGCGGATGGTTTCGAGTTTCTGTTCCTCGACGATGCGGCGAAGGCGGCTCGCCGCCTCTTTCTGCTCACCGGACCACAGGCCGTGACGTTCGACAAAGCTCATGCGGCACACTCCGATCTCCGCTCGTCATGCGCGGGCTTGACCCGCGCATCCATCTTTTTGCAAGGATGGATTGCCGGGCATAGGCGAGCGGAAGCGACGCCGTTCTTCGAACGGCTATGCCCGGCAATGACGGAGTGAAGTGGCCAGCAAAGGCCCATTCCTCACACCACCCTCAGATGCGGCGTCTTGTCGGCGGTCTCCTCGGGCACGGGCGCCGCCCACGGCGCGCCGCGGCGGCGCTTGACGTCGACTTCCATCCAGAAAGTTTCCCAGCCGCGCGTCGGCCCGATGCCGTCCATCGTCGCCGGCCCCTGGATGCTCCGGGCGTGCGCCGCATCGAGGAACATGAAGGGCCTCTCACCCTTGTTTGCTTTTTCGATCTCCGCACGCAGCAAGCGCCGATATTGCACGATCGCCTTGTCGGCGGTGCCGAGGTGCTCGCGGGTGCGGTCCTGGATCGGGCCCATCGATTCCACGGCCCACTGGTCGTGCACGTTGATATCACTGCCCATGCCGGTATAGGTCGCGGTCTCCTGCTCGTGCGGATCAAAGCCGTAGTCGTTCGATTTGTTCTTGCGCGATTTGTAGTCAGGCAGTTCGTAGAGTTCGAGGCGTTGCTCGCGCATCTTCTGCTTGTCGACGGGCGCGGCGTAGCTGGTGAAGATCGCGTACCAGTAGCAGTTCTCGTCATCGACCGGCACGTGCCACTGCGTGATCGTCATCTCCGTGCTCATGGGGATGACGAAGGCATGGGGAAACAACTGATTGGTCACGCGCACATGCGTGCGCTCGTCGTCGATTTCGCGCAGCGCGATCAGCCGCAGGCCATATTCGGTCTGTTCGACATTGATGATCGGGCGATCATATTCGCGCAGGATCCTGGTCATCGGCAGGTCGGTGCCGGAAGAGGCGCCGCGGAATTGGCGGCCATAGGCGGCGGAGGTGTCCTCGTCCTCGAAGAAGCGATGCAGGAACGAGGCGTGCGAAGGGTCGATGCCGACTTCAAGCGCTTGCAGCCAGTTACAGTTGATGTGGCCCTTGAACGCGAAGGTGTGGCTGCCGGGCGCGACGAAACAGTCGATCTCCGGAAAGGCCGGCGGTTCGCCTTCGCCGAGATAAGCCCAGAGAATGCCGCCTTTCTCCACGACCGGATAGGCGCGCTGCTTGACGCCTTGGCAAAGTTTGGAATCTTTCGGTTCGGCCGGCGTCTCCAGGCACTGGCCGGATACATCGAACAGCCAGCCATGGAAGGCGCAGCGCAACCCGCCGTGCTCCAACCGGCCAAAGGCCAGATCAGCACCGCGATGCGCGCAATGACGCTCGATCAGGCCGTAATGGCCATGTTCGTCGCGAAACAGCACGAGGTCTTCGCCGAGCAGCTTGACCGGGCGCACCGGCCGGGGGCCTTCGAGTTCGTCGAGCAGCGCCGCCGGCTGCCAGTACATCCGCATCAGCTTTCCGCAGGGGTCTTTCGGCCCAGTACGGGTGATCAGGTCGTTCTGTTCCTGGCTCATCATGGCGCGTTACCTCACCTTAAAAACGCTTGCGATGGAAGGCAGTCGCAGCTAATTTGTTCGTCTATTGAACATTTGTTCAATATCGTAACACGCCTTTAAATCCTGGCAAGCCCTCATGGTGAAGCCCAAGCGTCCCGACGGCGAGCCCCACGCCACCGACTTTGTCGAGAGCCTCGATCGCGGCTTGCGGCTGTTGCAGGCGTTCGGTGCGCGGCCAGCGCCGATGACGCTGAGCGAGATCGCAGCTCTCTCTGGTCTGCCGCGCGCCACCGCGCGACGTATCCTCCTGACCCTTCAGCACGGCGGTTACGTCTCAAGCGACGGCAAACTATTCGCGCCGACGCCGCATGTCCTGACCTTGGCGGGCGCATACTTACGCTCAAACCCGATCGTCGCAGTGCTGCAACCGGTGCTGGATGCAATCGCGTCCACCGCGCAGGAGATCAGTTCGCTCGCGGTGCTCGACGGCGACGAGGTCGTGTTCATTGCGCGCGGCAGCCCGACGCGAATGTTCTCTGGCGGCGTCGATATCGGTTATCGCTTGCCAGCCTTCTGCACCGCCGTCGGCCGCGTCCTGCTCGGCCGGCTCGGCGACGCCGAGTTGAAGACGAAGCTCAGCGCGATAAAGCGCGAGGCCCTGACGCCGCAAACGCTGACCGATCCGAAACGTCTGTGGGCGGCCATCGTTGCCGACCGCGCGCGGGGCTATTGTCTCGTCGATCGCGAGGCCGAGCCGCATTTTCGTTCGATCGCGGTGCCGGTGAAGCGCTACGATGGCGTCATTGTCGCGGCTGTCAATATCGGCGCGCATGTCGATCGCATCTCGACTGATGAGATGAACAGGCGCCTCTTGCCGTTGTTGCGGGAGCATGCGGCGGGCGTCATGCCGAAGTTGCTTTGAAGGCCGGGAAGGGCGAAACTTCCCGGTTGGGGGTGAACAAAATGAAAACCGGTTCGACTTTGCAGCGTCTGCGCGCCTCCATTGTCAACTCGGCCGGCACGATCGTCTTCGGCATGGAAGACGGGACTGTTTCCATCTTCGGCTTGATCTTTGGCGTTGCCGCCACCACCAGCAGCACAAAGACAGTTCTGATCGCAGGAGCCTCGGGCGCCGCCGCCGCCGCCGTGTCCATGATGGCGGGCGCCTATCTCGACGCGGAGACGACGCAGGACAAGAACAATGCAAGGGGGCTGGCTAAAGGCACCTCCGATGTCTCGCTTTCGAGCCGCCTGCTCGATGCGGGCCTCACGCCCCAGCAATCCAGCGCACTCACCGCAGCCGTCGAAGGCGACCGCAATGCGGCCGACGGATTGCTCGTTGCCCTTGATGGTGCGGCGAAGGAGCAAGTGAGTCCGATCGAGCAGGCGCTCTGGATGTTGTTTGCGGATTTCTTTGCGGCCGCGGTCCCGATCCTGCCATTCGTGTTCCTGCCGATCGCCGAGGCGCGGGTCGTTTCCGGGGCCGTAACGCTCGCTTTGCTCGTCGCACTTGGCGTCGGGCGCGCGCAATTGGGAAGGCACAATGTCCCGCGCACCGTGGTCGAAACGGTCTCTCTGGGGATCGGCGCCGCGCTCGCGGGCGTCGGCATCGGCCTCTTGATCGATCACTTGCTTTCGTGACGCGATGATCGCGCGGATCAAGGCGGTCCTGGGCTTCGCCCTCGCCGAGTTTGGGCCCCTTATCGGCTTTCTGCTGTTGTCCCAGTTCTTCGGGACCAAGGTCGCGATCGCCGGCACATTGGTCATCGTCGTCATCGACAGTGGCTGGCGCTGGTGGAAGCGAGTGCCACTCACGCGAACCTATCTCTTGTTCGTCGCTCTGACGGTGGTGTTCGGGATCATCGACCTGTTATCGGCCACGCCTTTCATGTTGAAATATGAAGCCGTCATCAGCAACGGGGTCACGGGCGGAATCTTCGTGCTCGGCGCGGTTGGGCCGAAGCCGTTGATCCAGTCCATCGCTGAGCAGCGCGAGGGCCGGCCGATGTCAGGGGAAGCGGTCAGGATATTCTTCCGCTGGTTCACGCTGGCCTGGGCGGCGTATTTCTTCCTGAAGGCCGCGTTCTATTTCTGGGCGGCCTGGACCATGCCGATGGCGCAAGCCGTTGTGATCCGCTCGGTGGTCGGCTCGTTGTCGCTCGGCCTGATGCTGTTGGTGAGCTACACGCAGGGCCGCCGCCTGTTCTTGATGTGCCAACGCCGGGGGCTTCTGCCGCCTTCGCCCGTGCCGGGTGGTGAAGATCCCCCAAGCAGGGCCGGCGATGTGGCCGGCAAGTTGTAATCAGTAAGCTATACCGCGACGCTGTGTAGTCCGAACGAACGCGCCTCGTTCTGCAACACCGGCCGCACCGAGTCGATCAATCGCGCGGCGGCCGCGTCCACGTTGAGGCCCGCGGTATCGACGACGGCCGAGGCGCGGGCATAGAGCGGTTCGCGGCTGGTCAGGATGTTGCGGAGTTCGGCCATCGCCGAGCGGTCGTCCGCCATCGGGCGCAGATCGCCTTGCCCGCGCACGCGCGCCATATGCTCTTCCGGCTCGGCCTTGAGCCATATCGTGTAGAATGACGACAGGATGAGATCGAAGGTGACGGGTTCGGAGACGATGCCGCCGCCGGTCGCGAGCACCGTCAACTCTTTGCTCGCCAGCAGCTGGGTGAGCGCCGCCTGCTCCAGGCGGCGAAAGCCTTCCTGGCCGTAAAGCGCGATGATTTCGGCCACCGAGAGGCCGTTCTGCGTTTCGATCTCCTTGTTGAGTTCGACGAAATTCCAGCCGATCTTTTTGGCGAGCATTTTGCCGAGCGTCGATTTGCCGGCGCCGCGCAAGCCGATCAGCGCGATGCCCGCAAACGACGTCCCGCGTTGCATGGACGTACTTTGGCCGAGAATGTCCTTGGCCCGCGAAATTTGCGAAGGCGATGCCTTGCGCAGGAGTTCGCGGATCACGGCCCAGTCCGGTGACGGCTCGGCGGCTGGAATCAAATCCTCCAGATGCGCGCCCATCGCGTTCGACACCCGCCGCAGCAGCACGATCGAGACGTTGCCCTTGCCGCTCTCGAGTTGCGCGATGTAACGCTCGGAAATCCCGGAGACCCTGGCGAGCACCTTTCGCGACATGCCGCGCAGCGCGCGCATGGTGCGCACACGCTGACCGAGCTGTTCGAGAAAGCTGGTTTCGGGATCGCTGGTGCCGCCCATTTGAAATTCCCGCATCACAAGCGACAGGAAACATAATGCCGGAGAGGATTGACAGCAAGCGCACGGAGTGCCTTTCTATGAATTATAATTCTTAAAAACAGGAGATGAGCGCGTGACGCGCTTCCTCCTGACATGAGGGGCTCTCAGGGAATCGGCATGAGCGAGACATCAAGCGCTTACAATGCAGTGACCTATCTGCTCGACCGCAACATCGATGAAGGCCGGGCCGACAAGCTCGCTTTTACCGACACGGTGTCCGAGCTGACCTATGGCGAGCTGAAACGGCAGAGCTGCCGCGTCGCCAATTTGCTGCGCCGGCTGGGCGTCCGCCGCGAAGAGCGTGTCGCGATGATCATGCTCGACACGGTAGATTTTCCGTCGGTGTTTTTAGGCTCCATCCGCGCCGGCATCGTTCCGGTGCCGCTCAATACGCTTTTGACCGCAGATCAATATGCCTATGTGCTGGCGGATTGCCGTGCGCGGGTGCTGTTCATTTCCGAGGCGCTGTTGCCCGTCGTCAAGGACGTGCTCGGCCGGATGGGCGATCTCGAATGCGTCGTTGTCTCCGGGAAAAATGCGTTCGGGCATAAATTATTGTCCGAAGAACTCAAGAGTGAAAGCGATACGTTCACGACCGCTGCCACGCATCCTGACGAGCCCGCCTTCTGGCTTTATTCTTCCGGCTCTACCGGCATGCCCAAGGGCGTGCGGCATTTGCATGCCAATCTCGCCGCTACCGCCGAGACCTATGCCAGGCAGGTGCTTGGCATTCGCGAGGACGATGTGTGTTTGTCGGCAGCGAAGTTGTTCTTCGCCTACGGCCTCGGCAACGCCTTGACGTTTCCGATGTCGGTCGGCGCCACCACCGTTCTCAACGCCGAGCGTCCGACGCCGGCGGTGATGTTCACGCTGATGAACACATATCACCCCAGCATCTTTTACGGCGTGCCGACGCTGTTCGCTGCGATGCTGAATGACGAATCCCTCAAAGCGCATGGCGGCGGTGCGCGCTTGCGGGTCTGCACCTCGGCGGGCGAGGCCTTGCCGGAGTCGGTCGGCAACGCCTGGAAGGCGCGCTTTGGCGTCGACATTCTCGACGGCGTCGGCTCGACCGAACTGCTGCATATCTTTCTGTCGAATGCGCCGGGCGACATCAAATACGGCTGCTCGGGCCGCCCGGTGCCGGGCTACAAGGTGCGGCTTGTCAATGAAGCGGGCGCTGATGTGCCGGACGGCGAAGTCGGCGAGTTGCTCGTGGATGCGCCGTCGGCCGGCGAAGGTTACTGGAATCAGCGCAGCAAAAGCCGTCGCACGTTCGAGGGCCACTGGACCCGCACCGGCGACAAATATATTCGCGACGCGGACGGGCGTTATACGTTTTGCGGCCGCAGCGACGACATGTTCAAGGTCTCCGGCATCTGGGTGTCGCCGTTTGAGGTTGAGAGCGCGCTGATCACCCATCCAGCGGTGTTAGAGGCCGCTGTGGTGCCCGAGGCAGATAGCGAAGGGCTGTTCAAGCCCAAGGCATTTGTGGTGCTGCGCGCCGACGCAAAGACAGACGGCCTTGATGAGGCGCTGAAAGAACACGTCAAGCAGAAGATCGGGGTCTGGAAATATCCGCGCTGGATCGAGACCGTCGAAGCCTTGCCGAAAACCGCGACCGGCAAGATCCAGCGGTTCAAATTGCGGGATGGTGACTCGGCGAAAGCATGACTGGCTCAATGAGCGCGTCTGTGAAACCCGGCGCGGCCTCTTTCTTTTCCCTCCCCCCTTGTGGGGGAGGGTTAGGGAGGGGGGTGAACTGCAACATCACTGCCTGCGATTACCGCCCTCTCCAACTCTCCCCCACAAGGGGGGAGAGGGCGCACTGTGCCGAGCTGCAAGAGCGGAGCTGCGCATGACCTCGCTCCAACCCACAGGCTTCCTCCACATCGCTGACCACGATCTCGAATATCGCATGATCGGGCCCCCGCCATCGGAAGCGCCCACCATCGTGATGCTGCATGAAGGGCTCGGCTCGGCCGCTTTGTGGGGCGATTTCCCCGATCGCTTGCAGGCGTCGACCGGCATGGGCGTCTTCGTCTATTCGCGCGCCGGCTATGGCGCGTCGACGTCAGTCACACTGCCGCGCCCGCTCGATTATATGAGCCGCGAGGCGCTCGACGTGCTGCCCGCTTTACTCGAGACAATCGGCTTTCAACGCGGCGTGCTGGTCGGTCATTCCGACGGCGCCTCGATCGCGGCAATCTATGCCGGTGGCTCCAATGATCACCGTTTGCGCGGCGTGGTGTTGATAGCCCCACATTTTGTCGTGGAAGATGTGTCGGTCGCATCGATCGCGGCGATCAAACAGACGTACGAGACCACGGATCTGCGGGCCAAGCTCATGCGCTGGCACCGCGACGTCGATAATGCCTTTTACGGCTGGAACGACGCCTGGCTTGATCCCGGCTTTCGTCGTTGGGACATCAGCGAACACCTCGCCTACATCCGTATTCCCGTTGCCATTCTGCAAGGCGAAGACGACCAGTATGGGACGGTTCGCCAGATCGAGATCGCCAGGGACGAATGTTACTGCCCGGTCGATGTGACGCTCATTCCCCAATGCGGGCATTCGCCCCAGCGTGAGGCGGCTGAGCTGACGCTCGTGACCATTTCGGAATTCGTCGGGCGGCTCGCCCTAGGGGCGCCTACCTGATATGCAGGAAAATGCAGATTTTAGACTCGGTGCCTCTAGACGCGCGCCAAAACATGCATTATTGTGCATATAGCCACGAAGAACCGCACTCAGGGAAATGCCCATGGCCGGTGACGAACGCGTCCTCGCAGGCGGAGCGAGCTTTATCGATTTCCAGACCGATCCGTCGCGCTACCGGCACTGGAAGCTTGGCGTCGATGGCGAGGTCGCGACGCTGACCATGGATGTCGACGAGAATGGCGGCCTGTTCGAAGGCTATCAGCTCAAGCTCAATTCCTATGATCTCGGCGTGGATATCGAATTAGCCGACGCGGTACAGCGGCTGCGCTTCGAGCACCCGAACGTGAAAGTGGTGATCCTGCGCTCCGGCAAAAACCGGGTGTTCTGTGCCGGCGCCAATATCCGCATGCTGGCCGGCTCGACCCACGCCCATAAAGTCAATTTCTGCAAATTCACCAACGAGACCCGCAACGGTCTGGAAGATTCATCAGAAAATTCCGGGCAGCGCTTCATCACCGTCGTCAACGGCACGGCGGCCGGCGGCGGCTATGAACTGGCGCTCGCCACCGATCACATCATGCTGGCGGATGACGGCTCGGCGGCCGTGGCGCTGCCCGAAGTGCCGCTGCTTGCGGTGTTGCCGGGCACCGGCGGCCTGACGCGGGTGGTCGACAAGCGCAAGGTGCGCCGGGATCACGCCGATTATTTCTGCACCATCGAGGAAGGCATCAAGGGCAAGCGCGCGGTCCAATGGCGTCTGGTCGACGAGATCGTGCCGAACAGCAAACTCGACGCCAAGGTCGCCGAGCGCGCGAAGGAATTTGCCGCCAGCTCGAAGCGCAATGGCGGCGGCAAAGGCATTGCGCTCACGCCGCTCTCGCGCACCGTCAGTGAAAACACCATCCGCTATGGCGCGGTCAGCGTCGAGATCGATCGTGCTGCGCGCATCGCCACCATCTCGATTGCGGCGCCCGAGACGCCGGTACCTTCGGATATTGACGGCCTGATCGCGCAAGGCGCGAACTTCTGGCCGCTCCAGGTTGCGCGCGAGCTCGACGATGCGATCCTGCATTTGCGCATCAACGAGCTTCAGATGGCCATGCTGGTCTTCAAGTCGCATGGCGAGGCCGCGAATGTTCTCGGCTATGATGATTTTCTCGAAGCCAACAAAACGCACTGGCTGGTCAACGAGATCAGGCAATATTGGAAGCGGGTGCTCAAGCGCATCGACGTCACCTCGCGCACACTCGTCGCGCTGGTCGAGCCCGGCTCCTGCTTTGTCGGCACGCTCGCCGAATTGCTGCTGGCGGCCGACCGCTCCTATATGCTGATCGGCTCGCGCCAGGGCGATAACCGCGCCGCTCCCACGGTTCAGCTTTCCGCTCTGAATTTCGGCGCCTATCCGATGAGCCATGGATTGACGCGGCTTGAGTCGCGTTTCCAGGCCGACCCGTCCGATCTCGATCGCGCGCGCGAACAGATCGGTAAGTCGCTAGATGCCGAGGAAGCCGAGGCGCTGGGGCTAGTGACCTTTGCGCTCGATGACATCGACTGGGACGACGAGGTCAGGGTTTTTCTCGAGGAGCGCGCCAGTTTCTCGCCAGACGGCCTCACCGGCATGGAAGCGAACCTGCGCTTTGTCGGACCGGAGACCATGGAATCCAAAATCTTTTCCCGCCTGACCGCCTGGCAGAACTGGATCTTCCAGCGCCCCAACGCGGTTGGCGAGGAGGGCGCGCTGCGCCGCTACGGCACCGGCCAGAAGGCGCAGTTCGATACGACGCGAGTGTAATTGGTTTGTTTTCGTCATACCCGGCCTTGTGCCGGGCATCCACGTCTTCCTTTAAGTCGAGGATAGACGTGGATGGCCGGGTCAAGCCCGGCCATGACGGAGAAAGAGCGAGCAAGGAGCACGCCATGAACGTCAATATTATGAACGTCGATTACAGCACCAAGATTCCGAACAACGTGAATCTGAGCGAGGATCGCCAGGTGCTCAAGGCGCTGGAAGGCTGGCACCCCGGTTACATGAACTGGTGGGGCGACATGGGGCCGGAAGGGTTCCAGCAGTCGCTGGTTTATCTTCGCACCGCTTACTCCGTCGATCCGCGCGGCTGGGCCAAGTTCGACTACGTCAAGATGCCGGACTATCGCTGGGGCATCCTTCTTGCTCCACAAGAAGAGAACCGCGTCATTCCCTTTGGCGAACATTTTGGCGAACCGGCGTGGCAAGAAGTGCCGGGCGAATACCGCGCGATGTTGCGGCGGCTGATTGTGATCCAGGGCGACACTGAGCCTGCGTCAGTCGAGCAGCAGCGCCATCTCGGCAAGACCGCGCCCTCGCTTTACGACCTGCGTAACCTGTTCCAGGTCAATGTCGAGGAGGGCCGTCACCTCTGGGCGATGGTTTATCTCCTGCAGAAATATTTCGGACGTGACGGCCGCGAAGAAGCCGACGAGTTGTTGCGCCGCCGCTCCGGTGATGCGGATTCGCCGCGCATGCTGGGCGCCTTCAACGAGGCGACGCCGGACTGGCTGTCGTTCTTCATGTTCACCTACTTCACCGATCGCGACGGCAAGATGCAGTTGCACTCGTTGGCGCAATCCGGCTTCGATCCGTTGTCGCGCACATGCCGCTTCATGCTGACGGAAGAAGCCCATCACATGTTCGTCGGCGAGACCGGCATCACCCGCGTGGTGCAGCGGACCTGTGAGGCGATGAGGGAGGCCGGCATCAGCGATCCCACGGAGGTCGCCAAGGTCCGCGCGCTCGGCGTCATCGATCTGCCGACCATTCAGAAGAAGCTGAACCTGCATTACTCGCTGTCGCTTGATCTGTTCGGATCGGAAGTCTCGACCAATGCGGCGAACGCCTTCAACTCGGGCATCAAGGGCCGCTATCACGAGACCCAGATCCAGGACGATCACCGCTTGCACAGCGATACCTATCCGGTGCTGAAACTGGTGGACGGCAAGGTCACGCGCGTCGACGAGCCGGCGCTCACCGCGCTGAATATGCGGCTGCGCGACGACTACACGCAGGATTGCGTCAAGGGCCTGTTGCGCTGGAACAAGGTTATCTCGACCGCCGGCTACGATTTCAAGCTGACGCTGCCCAATGTCACCTTCCACCGCGCCATCGGTGAATTCAAGGATATTCACGCCACGCCCGATGGCGTGCTGATCGACGACACGACATGGAATGCGAAGAAGAGCGCGTGGGTGCCGTCAACAGAGGACGGCGATTTCATCGCCTCGCTGATGAAGCCGGTCACGGAAGCCGGCGAATTCGCATCCTGGATCTCGCCGCCCAAGGTCGGCATCAACAACAAGCCGGGCGACTTCGAGTATGTGAAGATCGAGACGTGATGTCTAGCCGAGCTGTCGTCACCCGCCACCGGGTCTCGCCTTCGGCGAGCCCGATGACAGGCTCCGACGGGTGATCCAGTATCCCAGAGACGGCACGATGAGAATTGAAACGCTGCGGCGTACTGGATGCCCCGGTCAAGCCGGGGCATGACCGGTGAAGTTGGCGTGCGAGGGATCGAGTCAGCTATCCCAGCCGTCGCCCTTGATGCCGGGATTGGCGTAGACGATACCGCCATCGACCGCGATGGTGGCGCCGACGACATAATCGCCGGCGCGTGAGGCGAGGTAAATCGCCGCTCCAGCCATGTCCTCTTCGGTGCCGATGCGCCCCGCAGGCACCCGCGAGGCGACCTGGTCGGCATTGTCGCGCGCGGCCTTGTTCATGTCGGACTTGAACGGCCCCGGCGCGATTGCCGACACGACGATATGGTCGGAGATGAGTTTGACGGCCATTCGGCGCGTCAGATGAATGAGCCCGGACTTGCTGGCGGCGTAGGAATAGGTCTCGAGCGGGTTGACGAAAATGCCGTCGATGGAAGCGATGTTGATCACCTTCGCCGGCTTCTCGACACTGGCTGCGGCGCGCAAGGACGGGGCGAGCGCCTTGGTGAGAAAGAACGGCGTCTTGAGGTTGAGGTTGATTACCTTGTCCCAGCCGCTTTCCGGAAAATCGTCGAAATCCGCGCCCCAGGCAGCCCCCGCGTTGTTGACGAGAATGTCGAGCTTGCCTTCGCGCTTGCCGATTTCGCTGGCCAGCATTTCGATGCCCGCGGTGGTCGAGATATCGATCGGCAGCGCGATGCATTCGCCGTCATAGGCCGCGCTCAGTTCGTTTGCGGTGGCCTCGCAGGCGGCCGCCTTGCGCGCTGTGATGTAGACCTTGGCTGCGCCCTGGTTGAGGAAGCCGCTCGCGATCATCTTGCCGATGCCGCGCGATCCGCCGGTCACCAGCGCGACGCGGCCGTGAAGCGAAAACAGGTCCTTGAACATGCGCATCCTCCCGTTGGTCTTTGACGGAAGTTCTGGGCGCGGGGGGCAGGGGTGTCAAGGCGTGGTCGTCATCGCGAGGAGCGTCAGCGACGAAGCAATCCAGTTCTTTCTTGCTGGATCGCTTCGCTTGCGCTCGCGATGACGTAAAGGGCGATGGCTACGCCGCGTTGACGCGCCGAAAGCCGTTCCACATCGCGGTCGCCACGCCCGAGGTGAGCACGGGAAGGATTTGTTCGTCCTGAAAATTGCCGTTGAGCGAAACCCGCGGCAACGCCGTCGGATAGTCCGCGCTCTCGGGAAAGATCATGCCCGGTCGCGTCGTCACCGCCGTCTTGAAGCCGGCCGCCTTGGCGAGCGCGAATTCGCGCGGTCCGGCGGCTGCCCTGTCGCCATAAGGATAAGCGAAGTGCGGAACGGGACGTTGCAGAGCGTCTTCGATCCGCGCCCGGCTTGTTGCCATCTCCTGGCTTGCGATCTCGTCGGGCTGTTGGGCGAGATTGCAATGGGTCACCGTATGAGCGCCAATGCCGACCAGCGGCTCAGCGGCAAACGTTTTCAGTTCATCCCAGGATAGGCAGAGGTCGCGACAGATCGCGGCCGGATCGATCCCATGGCGGGCCGCGAGCGCGCCGATCTCGCGGGCCAGATCGTCGCGGCCGGGCATCGCGCGCAGCCAGTCGTGCAGGCGCTCGAAGGCTGCGTGCTTGGCGGAAGGCGTCGACGTGTCGATGCGGGTGGAAACGCCGTCGATCGCCACCTCAACGGTGGAGGACTTCGCAATCACCATCTCCAGCGCGACCCACCACAGGTTTCCCGCGCCTTGCGCAAAATCACTGGCGACATAGACCGTAAACGGCGCGTCAAATTCGCGCATGACGGGAAGCGCGAAATCCCTGTTGTCGCGATAGCCGTCGTCGAACGTAAAGCAGGCGAAATGCCGGGAGAAGTCGCGCTCCGTCAACCGGCGATGCAATTCATCCATGGTGACGATGTCGATGTCGCGCGAACGCAGATGGTTCAACGTGGCGCGCAGGAATTGCGGCGTGACCTCGAGATGGCTGTTGGGCTGAAACGCGGCCTCGCGCGCAGGGCGCACGTGATGGAGCATGAAAACGCTGCCGACGCCGGCGAAGATCGGGCGAAACAGGCGATGCGCGCCGGTGAGATAAAGCGCTCCCAGGCCGGCGCGGATGACGTTGCTGCGTAATTGCTTCATCTAGTGTCCCGGCGACACCGAAAGGAACGTCAGTGTCGCCCCACTGGGCTGGATGCCGGTCGGAGAAGGCATTTTCACGCTATCGGCAGACCTTTGAAGAAAGGGTTAGCCGTGACCGCCGTCCGCTGGACCATTCCCGGTTATTTCGGGTTTGACAGCCCCGCAAGGGTTTGTTTTCTCTCCCTTTCCGGTGCCTGCGCTTGATGGTTCCGGGGCGGCCTTGAGCGATTTCGAAATTGCGTCAAGCCAAAAAGCGATAGCAGATCAGAGTGTTGCCGGTGCCCCCGTCTAGCAGAATTAGCCCAAGGGGGCAGTTTGCAGCTTGTTGGCGAATTTCGGAAAAGACGAGGCGTGAAGCCTCGTGGGATATAGGATGCGCGGACTAGTGAAGTGGAGCAGCAAATGGTGGCCGGGCGCGATACCGCTGGCTGTCCTTTGGGCTTTGGCGGCCTGGACCAGCACTTCGCCACTGGAAGCCGAACTCGCGGGACGTTCGACCACGGCGCTGAAGGATATTCTGCTCGACAAGAGCCGAATTGCCGTTGACGGCCGCGACGTCACGCTGGCCGCCGACGCTTTTTCCGAAGAGGGACGCCGTCACGCCGTCGCTGCGATCGCGGCCGTGCCGGGTGTGCGCCTCGTCAACGACGAAACCCGTCTCGTTCCCGAAGCTGCGCCGTTCGTCTGGTCGGCCGAGCGCGATGTGGTCAGGGTTACTTTGACCGGCAGTTCTCCCTTGCCCGCGAGCAAGGGCAAATTGCTGGAAGCTGCGCGTGCGGATCTCGGCGGCGTGGAAGTGGTCGACCAAACCAGCCTGTCGCGCGGCGCGCCGCCCCGCTTCGACGAAGCCGCGCTGTTGCTGCTCGATCAGGTGGCCAAGCTGAAAGACGGCAAAGTCTCAATTTCGGATACGAAGGTGAGCCTTTCGGGCATGGCGCGCGAGCTTGGCGGCCGGGAAGCGGTTGCGGCTGCGCTGAAAAACCTGCCGGAGGGTTTTTCGGTCGCATCGAACGACGTCGTCGACCGGATCTTCCGGGACGGGCGGGATCTCGTTGTCGCGTTGCCGACCAGCGCCGGAAAGACCCGCATCGCCGAATTGGCGATCTTGGCATGTCTCGCGCAAGACAGACGTACGGTATACGTCACACCACTACGAGCTCTCTCCGCCCAGACGGAGCAGATCCTCGCACGGACCTTCTCGCCTCTCGGCGTCCGAGTCTCGTCCCTCTACGGCAGCATGGGAATCAGCGACGTCGACGAGAACGCGCTACGCTCCAGTGAAATTGTCGTGGCGACGCCGGAGAAGCTCGACTTCGCGCTTCGATCGGACGCGTCCGTTCTGGACGACGTCGGCCTCGTTGTCTTGGACGAGGGACACATGATTGGAGCCTCGGAGCGTGAAATTCGCTACGAAGCCCAGATCCAGCGACTGCTACGCCGCTCCGATGCGTCAGCTCGCCGCATCCTCTGTCTCTTCTGGCTAGCAATACGGAACCGAACCAAGGAACGATA
>CAVVZW010000084.1:0-18959 GCA_963752265.1 uncultured Alphaproteobacteria bacterium | reverse complement strand
GATTTGGCCTAAACGGGTTGCGACACCGTTAGAATACCAACCGACGTATTGCAGTGCGAAGCGGCATCTGCGTTCAGAGTGATGCTCGAGGATCGGCATTCGCTATTCAGGCGGCAGCCGAGGAGGCGCTCGAACTTCTGCGCGCGGTGCAGATCCGCGATCCTGAGAAGCGGATGGACGCCTACACCACGACCCCGGCCAACCTGATGAAGCGCGCCGAATTCATGCACAAGGTCGGTCGACCCAAGCGCCGTCCGGCGTCGCGGAATGATCTGTTCTTGCCGAGGTTCACGTGCTCGGCGGGAGTTCGAGCAAGCCCTTCATGCGCTAACTGAGCTGGGCGAGCATGTATTTTCCAAACAGGTAGTCGCCCGCCTGGATCGGCTCGTATTTCTCTGGATTGTCGGGCCCAGCACATGTCGGAATGCACGACACCATCGCGTCGTAATTCGGGTTATGAAAAAAGACGACGGACTGGCGACGACTTTCTCGTCTCGCCTGGCCTTCCGGTACCACAACCCGATGAAGGGTCGAGACCCAATTATCGTTGGTCCAGCGCGCCATCAGGTCGCCGATATTGATAACGAAAGTTCCTTCGACATCTGGAACGTCAATCCACTCGCCGGTCTTCGTGAACACTTGGAGACCGCCAGCGCCAGTCTGAGGCTTCAATATCGTGAGACTTCCGTAGTCGGTGTGCGCGCCCGCACGGGTCTGCGACGAAGACACCTCTCGAGCAATTGGGGGATAAGACCTCACTCTCACCCGACCCGTATGACGGTCGATTTTGCCGTCGAAGTAGTTTTCCGGCAACGAAAGAGCGAGTGCGAACACTCTCATGATGTCCATCGACAATTTCGTCATAGCGTCGAAATAGTCGGTCCAGATCTTTCGAAACTCCGGCGGATTGTCCGGCCAGATATTCGGGGCGAAGTAGGAGCGGGCTTCCTGCCTCGAATAGTATGAATCCGAATTGGGCCGGGGGTCGCCAATCATGAACGATTCATTGAGGTCGCCTTCACCTGCAACCCCCAGGGTCTTCGCAAGACTTTCAGAGGCTACGGGCACATAGCCACGGAGAATTTCGGGGCTTGGCCGCGCGGCTCGCATTTTCTCGTCGAATGCGAGAGAGAAGAAAGCGTTAGATACTCGCTCGGTTTGTTCGATCAAGGAATTGGCAACGCCATGATTCTTGATGAGCAGGAATCCGATTTCTCGGCAAGCAAGATCGACTCGCCTGGCGACCCCCGCTTTGTCTTTGCCTGACAGATACGGCTCCATGTCGATGAGAGGGACGCTTTGCAAAGAAACCTCCAAGATGCTGTCGCTCGAGGTCGAGCCGTAATCGTAAATTGAGGCCAGAAGCCGCTAATTCGTTTTAGCCCCTGGTGAGCGTGAAAGTTGCGCGAACTCTCTTTCGGCTCAATCGAATTTATTTCGAAATTAGTTTTTCCGCAGCACGCTCCGCTCGCTCGAACCGGCACGAGATTCAGATCGATGATTTTTTGCGCAGCAAAGCCCAAAAATGATCCAAACAAGCCGAAATGTAGTCCGAAATCATCCATGCGGAAACCATACGGGAGGCCGTGCAACATCTCGCGAATAAGGCCGTTGATGTCATTTTGCTTGATCTGGGATTGCCCGATGCTCAGGGATTGGCGGCGATAAAGTTCGTCCGAGCCGCTGCCCCACAAATTCCGCTGGTTGTCTTGACAGGCATGGATGACGATGTCCTAGCGATGCGATCCTTACAGGAAGGCGCGCAGGATTATCTGGTCAAAGGTCAAGTCGAAAGCCGTGGACTTTTGAGAGCCTTGCGTTATGCGGCTGAGCGGAAGCGGCTGGAGAAGTTGAAAGATGAATTTGTCGCCACCATAAGTCACGAATTACGTACGCCACTGACTTCAATTTCCGGATCATTGGCGCTTCTCGCCGGCGGCGTCGGGGGTACGATGCCCGACGGTGCGACGCGGCTTTTGCGAATCGCGCATTCGAACTGCGAGCGTCTGGTCAGGCTCGTCAATGATATTCTCGATATGGAAAAGCTTGAATCCGGACGTTTGATTTTTCATTTGAGCAAGGTTGAGGTTCGGCCGCTGCTTGAACAAGCCGTCAAGGCAAACCAGGGATTTGCCGAAAGCCATGGCGTCCGGGTCCGGATCGGAACGGGCTCCATAGCCACGGTCCATGTGCGAGCCGACGCGGACCGGCTATCGCAGGTTATGACGAACCTTCTTTCAAACGCCATCAAGTTTTCGGCGCGAGACGAAGAAGTGGTCGTCACGATAGGAACGGAAGTCGATCTTGTACGCATCTCGGTGCAGGACCACGGCTCAGGCATTCCGACAGAGTTCAGATCACGTATCTTCGAAAGATTCGCCCAAGCCGACGCCACGGATGCCCGCGAGAAGGGCGGTACCGGACTCGGTCTCGCAATCGTCAAGCAAATCATGGACAGGCTCAGCGGCGAGGTGAGCTTTGTCGACGCGTCGGGCGGCGGAACCATTTTCAGCATCGAGTTGCCGAACTGGGAGGGAAAAGCCGACCTCTCACATGAAAGACAGATCGAAGCTGATGCCAGACTGCAGTCGGAGACGTCTCTGGAAACCCTCATGGGAGAAGTGCGGGAGCTTCTGCCTCCTCTGGCGGCCCCAGGAAACGAGTTGTCTGACAGCGTAGATCGAGTCGACAATTGAACGTCGTGAGCGCTTGCAGAAACAGGTTCAGCGGGGCTTGCAGGATATATTCGTTCGTTGCTTGGATTTCCGGGCCAATTGACGTTGGAACAACACAAGAACAGCATTCCGGTTTCCGCCGCCATGACCAAAGTTACGTACTACGTCGCGCTACCGTTCGTTACCGCAGACGACGGCATCGTGGCTGGCGAACCAACCGAATGCGTCAATCCCAGCGTGGCTGTAGTGCGTGCTGAGGCGTTATCGCGCAAGGAACGTTGGTGCGGTCGCATTCAGCCGCACCGGTGGTCCCGCTACGCGCGATTCAGTGATGCTAAGGTGATTAGGAAGTTCGGCGACGTGCCTGATGATTTGAGTGCGTTGTGAGTCCGGACGTTGCGGCGAAAGGTTCGCCCAGTAACCCTGACCAGTCAGGTTAATGCGCAGCTTTCTTTGTGCTGTAGCGTCTGCTTCTGCAAACGGGACTTTGTCTATTTGCCGGAGGAAGATGCCTATTGTTGTCCGGCTGGGGAGCAACTGCCATTTTGCTTTACTGCGAGGAAGATGGCAGGCGGATAAGGCGCTACTGGACCACAGCCTGTCAAAGTTGTTCGCTCAAATGCCAATGCAAGACAGGGCCAGAGCGCCGTATCCCACGATGGGAGCATGAGCATCTGCTCGACGCTGTGCAGCAGCGCCTTGATGCGAACCAGCTCGCCATGAGCCAACGTCGCGAGACGGGCCCGAAATTAGAGAACAAAATCTGCCAAGAACAGAATGAGCCTGGTTGATCAGCATGTTGACACTAAGCGAAAGCTTCTTAAGCCATCGACTGAAAGGTTGGCGGCCACGCAATTACGGCCGCCGATCTTCCATGCTATCAGTAGCGGCGCACCAGCGGAACCATTGCCAGAGAGCCCGCGATGGCGGCGCCGACCAGCACCATCAAGCCCGAATTGAACGAGCCGGTTTCTGCGATCAACGCTCCCATCAACACGGGTGACAACGCGCCGATGATGTTGCCGATGCCGTTGAACATGCCCACGCCCGAAGCCACCGCTCGCGGGGGAAGAATCTGCAGCGACAGCGCGAACAAAGGCGGTAGCGCCGAACCCCAGAAGAAGGCGCTCACCGCGATGAGGATTGCCGCGGTCTGCGCATCAGGCACAACAGAGACCGCGTACATGTTGGCGCCGGCGCCGAACAGGCCAATGAGGCAAACGATGGCTCGCCGGCCGATTTTGTCCGACAGCGCGGCCGCAAGGACCTCGCCGAGGAACATCATAAAGAACGGCAGGAACGAGAATAGGCTTGTCTGTCGCGGATCGAAACCTCGCACCTTGATGAGATAAGTCGGCAGCCAGCTGTTTAGGCCCCACAAATAAATGAGTGCCGCCGAGTTGAAGATGACCAGCATCCAGAAGCGCCAGTCGCGGCAGTAGAGACCAACCTGGGACAGGTACGACGACTGCGCTGCCGGCGCTGCGACCGGTTGCGCCCCCGGCGGATTGTCGCGCAGGAAGAAGATAATCAAGGGAAGAATCACACCGACGTTGAGCACCGCGAGGAACAGGAAGGCCGCGCGCCAACCGTAATTGGTCTCTAGGAAGATCATCAGCGGGAAGCCCAGCGCTGAGCCGAGCGGGCTGCCGATCATCCAGATCGAGCTGGCGCGGGCCTGCTCGCGCGGCGGAAACCAGCGCTTGATCAGTGAATTGGTGATCGAAAATTGCGGCCCCTCGGCGAGGCCGAGCAGAACCCGCATCGACAACATCGAAGTGAACGATCCGGCGCCCGCCATCAGCGTCATGAAGACGCCCCAGAATGCCGTGCCGACCGCAAGCGAGCGGCGGAGTCCGAACAGGTCGCCAACGAACGACAAGAACACGCCCGAGCAGCCATAGGCGAACACGAAGGCGGTCATCAGCAGTCCGAGAAGGGTCGTGTTGAAGCCGGTGCCCAGCGCGTCCTGGAATTCCTTGTTGGTGAACAGCACCGCGACGCTGATGCGATCGAAGAACGCCGATAGCACCGCGAGGAACAGAATGAGAGCGATGATCCAGCGAAGCGGTGACGCCGTTCCCGCGGCCGACACTGTGGCGCCAGCCGGCGAAGCGGCGACGCTGTCTATTCCTACATCCGTTGTCATGTTAACCCCCGTTTCGTTGTGACGGCCGCGTCATCCGCGGCGTGCGCGATTGGCGGACGAGGCGGCTCAGGCGCCGCCTCGCTAGTGTTCGACTAGGACATCAGGATACGATTGGCGGCAGGTTGAGTGCGGCGTCGACGAGACCACCGGCTCGCGCAAAGTCGTAGGCGCGGTACATGTTGGTCTTCACGAGGTAGGATGCGCCACCATAGAACTTCTCGTATTGCTGATGGCGGTTCCCGAACTCGGTGCCGATGAAGTCCCAGGCTAGCCGCATCAGGCGAACGCGATCGCGGGCGCCCATCTTGCTAGAGACGAAGTAGCGTTCGATATCGACGGCCGATTCCGGGTTGTCGAAGTCGCGCATCGAGGACGGCAGCGTGATCATTCCGGCCCCGGTCAGTTCGCGCACGATGTCGATCATGTGCGGGTTGATCTGGCCCTGCAAGGCCATGACAGCATAGAGCGCGGTCTTTGAAGGCCACAGCACCCCGTCCGCATCGATCGGCGCAATCGTCTCATGCGAATGCAGCATGTTCTCGACGATCGAAGCATAGGCGGCAAGTTCACCCATCTCGACCTGCACGGGCGGTGCCGCGTCGTTGCCGGTTGCCTCGTTCATGCGCTTGGCAAGACCGAGCAGGAAACGAAGCTTGGTTGCGTAACGGGACTGCGCCTGGTGATTGCCGTAGGAGTGAGACGGCGTCTGCCACCACTGCTGGAAGCACAGCTCGGTGTTGCGGTAGATGAACACGCGCTCCCAGGGCACCAGCACATTGTCGAGAACCACGAAGCTGTCGGTCTCGTCGAAGCGGCTGGTCAGCGGATAATCCTCCGCGCTGGTCGCTTGCATGGCGAAGGCGCGCCGCGAATAGAGCTTGACGCCCGGCGCGTTCAACGGAATTGCAACGCTGATCGCATAGTTCTCGTCGCCCGGCCGCAGCGGATGAATGCAGCTGATCTGTACGTAGTCCGCATAGACCGCGCCGGTCGCAAGCTGCTGTCCGCCGCTGACGACGATCCCTGCGTCGGTTTCCTTGACGACACCTGCGTAGAGCGTCGGATCGCTCTGCTGATGTCCCGGTTTGCTGCGGTCGATCTGCGGCGGAACAATCGCGTAAACGACGTATTTGTGGTTGTCGCGAATGTACTTGTAGAAATTGACGACATTCTCGGCGTAGCCGGCGCCGCCGCGCGCGAAGAACTCGGGCTTTGCAGCATAGCCAGCAAAGAAGTTCGCCACATGGTCCGGCGTGCGGCCCATCAATCCGAAAGTCTGCTCGGCCCACCCCTCGGCGGCGAGACGCTTGGCGCGCAGGTCGGCATGGGTGCGCGGAATCTGGAAGCAGCGCCACACCGGACCGCCGGTGTCCGGCGACGTGTAGGTCATCCGCTCCCGGTTTTCGGGCGCGGCCGCATAGTCGAACAGCCTGGCAAACGTCCGTGCGCCGTTCGCGAACGCGCGATGTTTGGTCGGGTCCCGCACCAATTCGCCGTCGACAAACACCGATCGCCCGCTGGTGCGCAGGTCATCGAGAAACGACGCGCCTGTTCGCAGCGGCGTCGCCGCATTGACTTCCACTTCTTTGGATACCGTCACAGCCATTTCACTCTCCCCTGATGCGACAGCAGCTCCGGGCCGAAGGGCCTTTCGTCATACTGTCAATAATGCTACAATCAACAGCTACGAACTGTAGCTATATGTTGGATGTTGTCAATCCTGATGAAAGCGTGATATTTCAGCAGAAACTGCGCAAATTGCTGGCAATACCCAGGACGCAAATGCCTAAAACCGACGCTTACAGGCCTCCAGTGACCATTTCCCGGAAAGAATTCCTGATTCAGGGGTCGGATGCGGAGTTTCGCCGCAGCATCTATGCGATGGTGCAGAGTGTCGGGCGACTGCTCGCCTGCCGAGATGCTTTCGGTAAGGAACTGAGCCTGACACCAAGCCAGTTCGTGGTGCTCATGGGCGTGGCGCACGCACAGGGCCCAGACGGGGTCACTATCCGCGATCTTGCCGATCACGTCGCGCTCGCCTCGACACACGTGACGACCGAGGTTCGGCGTCTCGAAGAAGCCGGCCTTTTGGTGAAGCGGCCGAGTCCAGTCGATAAGCGCAGCGTGCGCGTTTTTCTACAGCCGCGCGGTGAGCAGCAGGTGGCGCGCGTAGCGCCGTTCATCCGTCTTATCAATGACGTGTTGTTCCAGGATATCGATCCCGACGCCCTCAAAACCGCTCAGCACGTCGCACGGCAGTTGATCCTGAATTCGGAGAGCGCGCTCGCCGAAATCCGGAAGCATCATCTTCAGCGCAAGGAACAGCCGGCCGCCGCGAACGGCGCGTTGCTCACCAGCCGTGCAGCCAAACGTCAATATCCGGCGGGGTTTCGATCGCCCGATCGGAATGAAGCCGCTGATACCGTCCGCCGTGAAAAAGCAAAGGCGTCGAAGTCGTCCGGCTAAATTCCAAAACCTTCCCTAAGATGATCTCGTGATCACCGCCCTCATGGGTCGCATAGGTCTGGCATTCGAAAGTCACCAGACCGCCGCGCAGTAGCGGCACACCGCTCTTGCCGCGTAGCGGCGCAAGTCCGGTCCACTTGTCCGGACCGCCGCGTGCGAAGCGGTTGGAGAGGTCCGTTTGGCTCTCGGCCAGTACCGTGACACCGAAATGCGCCGCCTTGAGCCACAGCGACAGCGTCTGCGCCGACCGCGCCAGGCTGAACAGGACGAGCGGCGGCGCCAGCGAGACCGAGTTGAAGGAACTGACCGTCGATCCGAGCAAAATACCGTCGACCTCGGCTGTGACCACGCAAACGCCGGTCGCGAACTGGCCGAGCGCGTCGCGGAATTCCCGATCTGTAAAGCTCATCGCCGCTCTCCTGGTATGAGGGGTCCTAAGTGGGTGTGAATGTCAAATCCACTCACTACGCCGGATCGAAGTAGTGGATCTCCATCAGAAGGCATCCGCCCTTTGAGAGAAAGGGGCCATGGTAGGCGCCCGGCGGGCGGCACGCATAGGTGAACGGCTTGAACGCTTCGCCGCCCTTCCCGTTCTCATCGTTGCCGACCGTGAGGTCGCCCTCGACCAGGAAGACTTCCTCCCAGTAGTCGTGAACAAATGGTGTCGTGGTGTAGACGCCGGGATCGAAGCGCAGGAGCCGCGTCCGGCTTCCACGCTTACCTTTCTCGTCGAGCGCGCCAGAGAGAATCTTCTGCTGAATGCCGGAAGGATAGCCTGCCGGTACCTCCCATCCCGTGTTCATGTCGAGCGCATGGAATTCGTCGTGCAGCTTGTTGATGGCCATCGAGGCCTCTCCCGAGGTTTTGGGTGTTTAGGATATCCAGAGGTTGGCGAATTGCGTTGCGACGACCTGCTCATAAGCCGGATGTCCGGAAAGGATGCCGATGTCGCGGGCAAAACCGTTCATCCCCTCGACGAAGGCCGGCGAGATCGCAGCATCATAGTAAGGCAGGTCACGGCGGATCAGGTCCGTGATCAGAGAAGCCTCTTGGGGGGGAAACAGCTTCGCGCCGACCTTGGCGGCCAGCTCGGGCTCGGCCCGCAACGCCACCTGCGTGGCGACGATCGCGCGCACGGCGTTTGCCGCAATGTCGGAGTGCTGGTCGATGAGGCGGTCGCTCGTCGCGACCGACGCCATGGTGTAGTTGAAGCACCCCTTCGGGCCGTCGCCGCGCCGCACGTCGAGCACGACCTTTCCGACGCCGCGGCGCACCGCAACTTCGGTTCCCATGCCGTTGGCCCAAAAGCCATCGATCTTGCCTTCTTCAAGCGCCTTGGCGGCGGTAAGACCGAAGTTTACGCTCGAGCCTGTCGCGCCTGGGACCGGCGCGATGTTGACGCCTTCCTTCGCAATGTCGATGCCGGCTTCCGCGAGAAGCCGCCGGAGGCCCATCTCGACCCACGGCGCGGCGCCGATCCGGCGGCCTTTGACGATGGAGAGATCGCCGTGATGCGGACCGAGATCGGTGCGCATCACCAGGAACCAGTACATGCCCTGGCCCTGCGCGCAGATCAGCTTGCAACCGCCCCATTCCGGAAACGCCGCCAGCGCCGAATGCGCCGAGCCGCCCACGAAGTCGACCTCGCCGTCGCGCAACGCTTGATAGGCCTTGTCAACCGGGAAGATCAGTTCGAGCGAGACATCGAGGCCGAACTGCTTGAAGAGTCCAAGTTCGACCGCGGCAGCGGCTGGAAAGTACGAGTTCGAAATCAAGTCCGGAACAGCGAGCTTCATGACAATGTCCTGCGGCGCTAGAGGCTACTGAGAAGGTTGCGTCGGAAATCTTCGATATGGTTGCGCATGGATTGTTCGGCTGCGGAAGGATCTCGCGCGCGGATGGCATCGAGAATGGCGCAGTGTTGGGTGTGAACGCGTGCGTGGTGGCCCGGTGTATTCAGCGACAGAATCCAGAAGCGCAGAGATTTGTCGTGGAGCCGTCCGAGGATATCGGCAAGCACGGCATTCCGCGATGACTGGGCGATCGCGCCATGAAATTCACGATCGAGCCGCATGAGCCGCTCGACATCGCGTCGCGGGAGCTCGATCTCCGCCCGCGCGAGAATATCGTCCAGTGTCTGGACCGCCGCCTCGCTTGCCCGTTCTGCGGCGAGCCGGACACAGTGGCATTCATTAAGCAGCCGTACATCGATCGTTTGCAACACATCGTCGAAACTAACGGGAGTCACGATGATGCCCTTGCGCGGCATCACCTGCACTAACCCTTCGATCATCAGCCGATCAATCGCCTGATGCACCGGCGTCCGTCCGATCCCGAGCCGCTCGGAAAGCTCGGCTTCGTTGAGGCAGTCACCGGGGCGAAATTCGCAGGCCGTGATACGCTGCTTGATCTTCTCGTATGCTGTCTCCAACAGCGAGGATGCGCCCGGCTGTTCGGGAGCGGACCGCTTGCGCGTCGTGCTTCGAGTCTTCATCCGCGCACCGGGAGTTCGTGTACGTCGTAACCGTGGATGATGCGACGCTCGAGAACGGGATCTTCGAGCTCGTATTCGAAACGCCGCGAGGGCCGGATGCCGCCACGGGCCGCCAACGTCCCGCCCAATATCAGCGTCCCCTCCTCCAGAGTATCTCCCAACCTCGCGAGCAAATCGCTCGGCGCAAGCATGTGGCCGACCGAGCCCTCCTGATAGAGAACGCGCGCGCCATCGGATTCGTAAATGTGGGCGCGCAGCATTAGCTTATCCCAATGGGACTCGACCGATGCGAATGGCCAGAATAGAGGCGCTATCGGCTTGTCGCACATCTGCTTCGAAACCGTTACGCCGTAGGTCTCGACTTCGCGGTCCGTATGATCTGAGCCGACACCAACCCACAACTCGCCATTCAGCTGCAGCAACGCGAATTCGACTTCGCCGCTTGATGCTGCTCCACTGACGTCGATCATGGAAGCCGTCGTCGTACGCGAAGCCGCCACTTCGTAGAAGATTGGAGTCGTCGCTGGCGGTTTCACACCGAGTGCCTCTAGTTCGCGGATATGCTTGTCGAGCGCCACGCGGTCTCGGCCTGTCCATCCCGCAATGACGAGGCGCCGGACATGAACCGATCGACGGCGAGAGTTGCCCAAAGCAGCTTCGATGATCGTCACAGACTTTTACTCTGAAATTAAACAGATGTTGATGTGATATTTCACAGATCTAGCTCTGTCAAGCCTCCCTTTTCGGGTGGGACATCTCGCCAATCCTTTGATTGGCAACACGAGTGCAGGGTTGGCGCGCGATTTTGGGGAGGAATATTCGGAAAATCCGTCAGGCGGGCCCGTCGCCGATTTCGCGTTCGTTGACTGGTGCGCGTGCGCAAGGCCTAACCCCGTTCTCGTAAGCCGACCCGACGGGCGTATCGGTCATACAGCGTCGATCCTTCGTGCAGGCGGTAGAGAGTAAGAGTGCCGCGCGGGTTTGCCGGTAGAGTAGGGATGAAGCGCCTTGCCCCGTTGCTGAGGCAGGTTTCTTCATCCCCCGCTCCGAACCGGACGTGCGAGTTTCCCCGCATCCGGCTCTCCATGCGTGGCATCAGCCACGGGTGGCCCTCACAATGATGCGAGAGCGTGAGTTGCCTCCCAGAACTTGTCAGCTCCTTTCAGGAACCACTCGTCCGGAGTAGCATTCCATCCGTTCGGTATGCGGAGGCCCCGATCCGGGTACAGAAGCCGCTCGGCATCAGTAAACCGGGCGAGCTTCTTTTCGCCGATGTGCCATCCGCTGCTTTTCCCTCCCGACTCGGTGTACATACGACGCAGCTTCCTACGAGATGCTTTGCCGTGCTTCTTCCCGAGCCAGGATTTGAGGCGCCAGTACAGCCACCAGTCGTTTTTGGCGAACTCCCTCCATGCCCGTGAGGCATATCGGTAATAGTTGCGCCAACCGATGATGACTGGATTGAGATCGTCAATGAGGTCGGCGAGGGCGAACCCCGTAGGCGTTTCCCGCACCTTGGCCTTGACCTTGTCGCGCAACAGCTGCGACTTGTTCTTCGGGATGAAGAGCATGCCGACACGGCGTCCAGTCGAACGCAGTATCTCTTGTGCGACCCGATAACCAAGGAAGTCAAAGCCTCCCTGAACATCGGTGATCTTGGTCTTCTCCATCGACAATTCCATACGCAGCTCCTCTTTGAGGAACTGCGCCAGCGCCAGACGCTCTCGTTCGGCATCCTGAAGTGTTCCCTGCACGAGGACGACAAAGTCGTCCGCGTAGCGCACCACGTAGAAGCCCGGGCGACCACGTGCGTAGTCGGATTGCAGGCGTTGTTGCGCCCGCGTCCGAGTCCGAAGTCTTGTCACGCGGATTGGGAATCCAGCGCTTGTATCTCTCGTCGATGGCCGTGAGATAAACGTTGGCCAACAGTGGCGAGACGATACCCCCTTGTGGGGTGCCGGTTATCGGATGCTGAAGGTTGCCTTCGATCATGATGTCGGCTTTCAGGAAGGCGAGCACGAGCCGCAGGACCTTGCGGTCCTGAATGCGGCGTCGGACCCGATCCATCAGCACGTGATGATCGATGGCGTCGAAGCAACCCTTGATATCCCCCTCGATCACGTACCGGGTCCGCGAGGGACCGGCAGATGTCGGGTTCAACCTATGCCGCACTCTTGACAGTGCGTCATGGGTGCTTCGGCCGGGCCGGAAGCCATACGGGGTCGGATAGAAATCCGCCTCGAAGATCGGCTCCAACTCCAGCTTGAGCGCCATTTGGACTAGTCGGTCTTTAAGCGTGGGAATGCCCAATCGGGACGCCGAACGGGTTCCAGCCCGTAGGCTGAGGAAAAGAGGAGATTTCGAGCGAATCATATCGGCGAACGGCGTTGGGCCGGTCGCATATGTCGGGGCTTGGGGACCATCATGAGACGCATTCTCGTCGTTGACGACGATCCGGCGATTTGTGCCGCCATTCGCATCTGGCTCGAGGAAAGAGGATTTGCCGTTGTCGTCGCCGACGGCGGGGAAACCGGCCTCAACGCTCTCGATGGTTCGACGTTCGATTTGATGATCGTCGATATTTTCATGCCGCACATGCACGGATTTGAATCGGTCAGGTTGTTCCATCAGCGGGCGCCGGCGGTGCCGCTGATCGCCATTTCTGGTTACGTCTTCGCCGAGCAGAGGCTGCCAGCCCCGGATTTCCTGAGCATGGCGCTTGAACTCGGTGCGACGCGTTGCCTGCGCAAACCGTTCACGCCCAAGACACTGCTGGCCGTGATCGACATGTGTCTGACGGAATCCGACGCTCTCGGGATGAAAATCATTGGCGGATAAATCCGAAACAGGAACCCAAAGCACTGAAGCGAAATGGCTGCGCGCTGTCGTGGAAACTGCGGTCGATGGCATCATCCTGATCGATGCCGGTGGAACCGTGCTGATGTTCAATCCGGCCTGCGAAAGACTGTTTCAGTACCGCGCTGACGAAGTCAGGCATGAAAACGTCGGGCTTCTGATGCCGTCGTCCTATCGTGTCGAGCACGACGGGTTCATCCGAAATTTCCTGGATATCGGTGAGAGGAAATCCGGAGTAGGCCGGGAAGTTCTCGGCCGGCGCAAAGACGGATCGACCTTTCCGATGGATCTTTCGGCCGGCGAGGCCAAGCAGGACGGTGAAGCTATCTTCGTCGGCATCATTCACGACCTGACCGAGCGCAAACGGACCGAGGAACAGCTCGTGCAGGCGCAGAAGATGGAGACCGTGGGTCAACTCTCGGGTGGTATCGCCCATGACTTCAACAATCTTCTGACCGTGATCGTGGGGAACGCCGAGTTTCTGAGCGAAAAATTGAAATCGCGGCAGGATCTGAAGCAACTCGCCGATGATATCGGCAAGGCCGGTGACCGTGGCGCCGAATTGACGCAGTGGCTGCTGGCGTTCGGCCGCCGTCAGATTCTTCGTCCGGTCGAGACCGAGTGCAATGGCCTGCTCGATTCGATGCATAAATTGCTGCGTCGTACGATGCGCGAAGATATCGAAATCAACACGGATTTCGACCCGGATCTTCCGCTGGCGTTCGCCGATCCCGCCCAGCTGGAATCGGCGGTGCTCAACATCGCCCTGAATGCGCAGGATGCGATGCCCAAAGGTGGCCGTCTCAGCATTTCGACCGCCAACGCGTCGCTGGACGATCATTACAAGAGCCTTCATCCAGAGGTCCTGCCAGGCGAATATGTCCTGGTCTCTATCACCGACGACGGCGAAGGGATGCCGAAGTAGGTGATCGCGCGGGTGTTCGAGCCGTTCTTTACGACCAAGGAGGTGGGAAAAGGCAGTGGGCTCGGCCTGAGCATGGTCTACGGCTTTGTGAAGCAGTCGAATGGTCATGTCTCGATCTACAGCGAACCGGGCCTCGGCACCACGATACGAATATATCTACCGCAGGTGACTACGAAATCCGAACGGCCGCCGGCGCAGAGTCCGGTCGACAACGAAACGCTGCCGCGGGGCGCCGAAACCGTGATGGTCGTTGAGGACGATCCGTTCGTTCGCTCCTATGCCGTGATGCTACTGGACAGCCTGGGCTATTCGGTGGTTGCCGCGGTCGACGGCGCGGACGCGTTGCAGAAACTGCGGACGAACACCCACGTCGATATCCTCTTCACCGACATTGTCATGCCTGGCGGTATCAACGGCTGGGAACTCGCCGACCTTGCCAGGCAGTTGCGGCCGGGATTGCCCGTTCTGCTGACCTCCGGTTACGCCCTGGAAACCCTGGCCAAGCATGGCCGGCTTCGGGCCGGCGCGGTCGTCCTTACCAAGCCCTATCGCAAGGCCGATCTTGCTCGTCGCTTGCGTGAGGTTGTCAGGGTATCTGAGCTCCTGTCACATTCGCTCGCCAAGAGTGCTGTTACTCCGACGGACGGCTTGCGACACGATGACGGCAATCCAATCGTGCAGGTCCGGCCTCTGTTCAATGTCCGCGTTTTGGATGACGGATCCGGCTACGTGATCGATGCAATTTTTGCGGATGAGAAAGTCGAACAACTTGCCGGTGTCTATCAAACGCCGGAACATGCTGCGGTTTCGATCAGAAGCCGGGTGGCGGCGCCTGGGCTCCGGGCGCCAAAGGACATACGGACTTAGCCATGATCAGAAGCGCGAGTTCGCATTCGACTGGTCGAGTTGGTTCGGGGCCGAAATTGTTGCTGTCGCGGCCGCGTTGCTCGATCTGGTTGCCCTTTGTCATTTTCCAGGTCCTCGCTATCTACCGTTTAGACTTCCAACGGCTCTCGGCGGCCTTCTTCGCAATCTCTGACCTCTTCTTCGCCGTCATTCCTTCGGCCCGCGCCTTCCCGCCCATGCGCCCTAGCGCCACGGCGGCGGCGTTCTTGCCGTCAGCGGTGGTTATGTCCTCAATCTCGCCGGTGGCGATACGGGCGATCATAACCGCGTTGCCGATGACATCGGCGGGGCGCTTTTCGCCTTTAGGGCTTCGGGGCATACCTAATCCTCAAGAATGGATTTCGTGGCGTCGAATACCTGTTCAGCCGTGCCCTTGATCGTCCCCTTCGCCCATGCCTGAAACACGGCCACGTAAGCGGCCTTGTAAGCAGCTTCGTCGGCAGAAAAGTAAACGTCGCCGGTAGCAGGGTCCAAGACAAGCGCCCCTTTATCGATACATATTTCCTCGATTAGAACTACGCGCACTTCGTGTTCGGCTAGGTGGCGCTTTACAATGCTCATTGGAACTCCGTGCTTTGCGCTAAGCATAGCAGGAAGGGACTGAAATGCCAAATAATGACGCGGACAGGTTCCGCAAAGAGGCCGAGGCTGCCCGTCAGCAGGCTGAAAAGTCGGTCAGCATTTTCGACAAAGAAGCTTGGCTTAAGATTGCCGGGGAATGGATCAAGCTTGCACAGGCGGTAGAAAGTCGCGGCGGTCGTTAAATTTCACTACCGAAAACCCCCTCTATTCCTTGTTCTCGATCGCGACAGAATTGGCAGTCGAGCGTTTTGTCAGGCAACTGTCTCGAATAGCAATTTGAGATGGTTGCATGTCCCCGCAACCACTTTTGTTATAGCTCACTCACCGGCCCCGGTCTAATCGCCGGGACGGGCGAGACTCTTCCGGAATGCCGGGCGGGCGGCGGAGCCGATCCAGCTGCTTTTGATCGGGCCCCTCGGACCTCCCTGGTTCATACGACCGGCGACCGTCCTCCATCAACGTTGATCGCCGTGCCGGTGATGTAGGACCCGAGATCTAAGGCAAGGAAGCAGGCCAGGTTTGCGAATTCTTCCGCCGTTCCCATGCGACCGAGCGGGACTCCCCTCGCGAGATTGCGCGTGAAGTCATCGAATGTAACGTCGGGCGCGGTCGAAGCGTGTCGCTTCACCCATTGATCGCTGACAATGAGGCCTACAAGCAGCGCATTGACGAGGATGTTGTGGTCACCGCCTTCATGCGCCAGCACCTTGGTCAGTGCCATTCCGGCTGCTCGCGATACCGAGGTCGGTGCCGACGCGCCGGGAGGCGCCTTGGCGGCGGTGTTGAGCACATTAATGATCCGGCCCCATCGGCGTTCTTTCATTCCGGGCCAGGCCAGCCTGCTCAGTCTGATTGCGGCAAACAGCTTAAGGTCCAGGTCCGCCTGCCAGATCTCGTCGGTGGCCGCCTCGAAGGCCATGGCACGGGAGGTGCCGGCGTTGTTGACGAGAATGTCGACCCGTCCGAAGTCAGACACGACCTTGCCGAACACCGCATCGATCTCAGACGCGTTCGAGACGTCACAGACGTAATTTCGCGCATGCAAACCTTCGCCCACCAGCGACGCTTGCGCGGCCTGCAGGGCTTCCGCGCCCCGCGCAACGATGGCAACCGCTGCGCCTGACCTGGCAAAGGCCTGCGCCACGGCAAGCCCGATTCCCTTGCTGCCTCCGGTGATGAGGGCAACCTTGTCTTTCAGGCTGATGTTCATTTGTGCGGCCTTGGGTTATGTGGGGTTCGCTGTGAGTTCGGCAAGGACGGCATCACCCATCGCGCGGGTCGATATCGGGACGCCACCGTCGGCCGAGATGTCCGCGGTGCGCGCACCTTTTGCAATGGCGCGCTCGACCGCCCGCTCAAGCCGATCGGCTTCCTGCGGCTTTTTCAGCGAGTAACGCAGACACAAGGCGAAGCTGAGGATCGCGCCCAGCGGATTTGCGATCCCCTTGCCAGCAATATCCGGCGCGCTGCCATGAATCGGCTCGTACAGCGCGTATTGCCTGCCGTTGCTGCGAACAGGGCCGATCGACGCCGACGGCAGCATACCGAGCGATCCCGCTACCATCGCAGCACAGTCGGAAATAATGTCGCCGAAAAGGTTCTCCATTACGAGAACATCGAACTGCCTCGGATTGCGGACAAGCTGCATGGCACAATTGTCGACATACATGTGGCTGAGTTCAACATCGGGATAGTCCTTGTCGTGCAGCTCCTGCACGACCTTGCGCCACAGCCCGCCGGTCTCGACTAGAACATTGGCCTTGTCCACGGAGCACAGGCGACCCTGACGCACACGGGCGAGTTCGAAGGCGGCCCGCGCGATTCGCTCGATCTCGCGCGTGGTATAGGTCGTCGTGTTGACGGCGCGCTCGCCGCCGTCGGGCAGCCGCTCGATGCCGCGCGGAGTTCCGAAGTAGATGCCGCCGCATAGCTCGCGCACGATCATCATATCGCAGCCGTTGATGACCTCCGGACGCAGTGTCGAGGCGTCGGCGAGCGCCTCCAATGTTCGCACCGGGCGCAGATTGGTGAACAGGTCGAGTTCGCGGCGCATGCGCAGGAGCTGATCGACTTTGCGAGCGTCCGCCGGGATCCTGTCGTAATCGGGCGAGCCTATGGCACCGAACAGGATCGCGTCGGAAGCAAGAATTTCCTGCCAGGTCTCATCGCGCATCAGCGTGCCGTGGCGCTCCCATGCCGAGAGGCCAAACAGCTCTTCGCGCAGGTCAATTCTCAGATCGCGGTGGTCCTGGAACCACTCGGCGACACGACGGACTTCAGCCAGAACCTCGGGACCAATGCCGTCGCCGGCCAGAATCAGGACGCGCTGCATACGTTCAGTCTCCCCGGAACGATAGACCCAGGGACGTTCGATGCGGTCCCTGCGCCCGAATGTGTCAATGTCGCCGACAAGCCTGAGCGTCAGGCCGATCTCGTCGAGTCCTTCGAGCAGCGCCTGGCGCTGCTCGCGGTCGATGTCGAAGCCAATGGTCGCGCCAGAGGGCGTCCTGATCATGCAGGTTTCGAGATCGACGCTGAGCTGCGGATCGGCGGCCGACTCAAGTTCGGCCGCAATCGATTCGACCGTTTGCTTCGGCAGCACGATGCAGGGCACGCCGTTCTGAAAGCAGTTCATGGCGAAGATATCGCCGAAGCTCGGGGCGATTGCGCAGCGAAAGCCAAAATCGATCAGCGCCCAGGCCGCCGCCTCGCGCGACGAGCCGCAGCCAAAATTCTCGCCCGCCACCAGGATCCGGGCGGACCGGTATTTCGGTTGGTTGAGGACGAAGTCGGGGTTCTCGTGGCCGTCCGGTCGGTAGCGCCAAGCCTCGAATGCAAACGGTCCGAGTTCGCCGCGGCGGTGCGCGATCAGGCGATCGATCCGGATCACCACTTCGGTATCGACATTGGCGCGCAGCAAAGGCGCGGCGATGGCGGTCAGGCGGACGAACTTTTCCATGGTTAGGCGCCGAACTTGCGGGCGTCGGCGATCCGGCCGGCGACGGCCGCGGCCGCCGCCATCACCGGGCTCGCGAGATGGGTTCGCGCGTTGGGCCCCTGCCGGCCGACGAAATTACGGTTCGTGGTCGAGACCGAACGCTCGCCCGGCCCTACAATATCGCCATTGGCGCCCAAGCACATCGAGCAGCCCGGTGCCCGCCATTCGAAGCCGGCCGTCTTGAAGATCATATCGAGGCCCTCGCGTTCGGCCTCGTGCCGCGTTGCTTCCGAGCCAGGCACCACCCAAGCCCGAACCGACGGCGCCACCTTGCGGCCGGCGACAAAGCGGGCCGCATCGCGAAGATCTGACAGCCGGCCATTTGTGCAGGATCCATCCTATATGAAACTTTATTCACCAATGAAATAGGAACCACAATAATACATGAATAAATTAGACAATCATAGGCAATATGTCAGAAAACCTCACACGACATACACAAAGAGAGGAGTTAGCGTTACATTTCAGATCCCATATGTAGACCTATTTGTAAGCAATTTACATTTCCAGCATTAACCCTTTAACTACCAATGCCGTTTTAAAACGGCATCTATTATGTTTGTTATAACTTATAGGCATGCTAGTTTACTTTTTCTGCACGTTTTTTCTGTTTGTCTGCAGCATAAAATGCACGGATATCGTGACGTCAAGCATTCGATCTGCGCGTACGCGCAGATCGAATGCTTGACGTCACGATATCCGTGCATTTTATGCTGCAGACAAACAGAAAAAACGTGCAGAAAAAGTAAACTAGCATAATTATTGTAAAGTTAAAGGGTTAACGACAAATCATGCATTATTATAATTTTTTATTCAGAATATTATACTATGTCGTAGTTTAATAACGACTGGAAGTCTGACCACACCGCTCGCTTCCAGTCTTACATCGAGCTAGGTTGTTAAGCTTA
>CAVVZW010000083.1:0-10656 GCA_963752265.1 uncultured Alphaproteobacteria bacterium | reverse complement strand
GATGAAGGACGGTGTTCCGACCGGCGAATACGAAGATTTCATGTTGGGTTTTGTCGTCAACGATTCCGACGTGTGGGGACGTCCCGTCGGCGTGACGGTCGCGCGCGACGGCGCGCTGCTCGTCTCGGAAGACGGCAACGGCACGATCTGGCGCATCACGCACTAGATTTTCTCGGGCCGAGCTGATTCAACGGCCAGGTTTTCGGCAACTGATTTTATTTTCAGCAGCGGATTTGCATCCGCCGGGTGCGTGCTGACGAGAGCGAATGTCAAGTCCACTTCATCAGTTACGCGCAACTTGTTTCGGGGTCGACAAGCCAGCGAATAATGGCGACAATTGGCAGGTAGCTTTGGTCCGTCGAAATCACCGCAGAACGACATTGTTGATGAGATCTCGTAACCAGATCGTCCTGATGGCCGCGATGATAGGCTGCGCAGCGCTTTCGTCGTCGCTGGCGCGGGCGCAATGGTGGCCGCACGCGCCGGTCGATTTCGAGGAATGTGCCGACACAGCCGAGAAGGCCGCGACCAAGGAAGCGCGCACCACGGCGCTTTCCGATTGCAACGCGAAATTCGCCGGCCGCCGCAAGCCCGGCGGCGGCTATGCCTATTTCGATTTCATGCAAAATCGAAGCTTCGATATCGCCGGACCCAATCCGA
The DNA here is from genome assembly GCA_963752265.1 of uncultured Alphaproteobacteria bacterium. Taxonomy (GTDB): domain Bacteria; phylum Pseudomonadota; class Alphaproteobacteria; order Rhizobiales; family Xanthobacteraceae; genus Bradyrhizobium. Next base: position 9,996 of record CAVVZW010000083.1, on the reverse strand, counting down.
CAGCGGAAGAGCAGAAGCAGATCGACGAGCAATACACGGTCTATCTGGAAAATCAGCGGCGCAGTAGCATCGCGGCGGCATTCGCCGCCAAACGGCAACAGTTGCAGCAGCAGGCGTCGCTGAAGAGCGACGCTGAAAAGGCACCGCCTGCCACCAGCAGCATCAGTAAGCCGCCGGCGTCGGCGGCCGACCTCAAGCGCGTCAAACCACCGGCCACCTGCCCGCAAAACTCCTTCTCATGCGACTGGCCAAAGCTTTCCGAAAGCATCAAGGACCTGAAAAAGGCGCTGTTCGGACCTCCGCCCAGCAAAGTCATCAGGCCGAAGCAGGGGCTTTCCGGCTGACCGTTCAAGGGATCGTCATGTCTCGATGACGCCCGCGCGAATCTGCTGCACGGTCAGCCGCGGCGAGCCTTGGCCAGCCGCCTCGGCCTCCTTGATCAGCGCCACGATGCGGCGCGACAACGGCACGCTCAATCCGCGCCGGTCGGCAATGTCTGTGACGACGCCTTGAAGATAATCGATCTCGGTGCGGCGGCGGCGTTCGAGGTCTTCCCACATCGAGGAGCGCGCTTGCGGATCGATCTTCATGGCCGGCGCCAGTGCGATCGCAAACAAGGCGTCGGGCAACCGGAGCAGACGCGGCGTCCAGTTCAACGGCAGCGGTGTCGACGAAACCGGGTGAATCCCTTCCGCCTGCACCGCCGTCAAGCCTTCGGCGATCTGGTCGGCAAACAGCTTACGCCAATCACGCCGCGCGAGCTGCTCGCGCAACGGCAAGCCTGAAAGCGCATTGATCGCGTTATTCAGATTGACCAGCAGCTTGCCCCATTGAACGCCCGCGATATCATCCGTGGCGCGCATCGCAAGCCCCGGAACCGACAACCGCGCGGCGGTATCGGCCGCATCGCGCTCGATCACGATATCGCCTGAGGTCGTACGACGAAACTGTCCTTTGCCCGCCGCGATCACGTTGAACGGCACCATGGCGGCGAGCACCGCACGCCCCGGCAACCGGCCGCGCAATACCGGCACATTGGCGATGCCATTCTGCAAACTGACGATGACGGCATCGCCCGGCGCATATCGCGCAATGGCGTCCGCGACCTCCGCGGTATCGGCGCTCTTGACCGCGACCAGCACCGCCCCAGCACCGGTTAAAACTTTCGGATCATCCGACAGATTCATCTGCTGAGATGCCACATGCCAGGACGAGCCCTCCAGGCTCGTCAAGGTCAATCCAGATTTCTCGATCTCCGCGATCACGCGCGGCCGCGCCAATAGCGACACGCTGCGGCCCGCGGCGGCTGTGAGGCCGCCGACAAAACAGCCGATGCTGCCGGCCCCCGCCACCACAATCGGCCGATCCTGCATCATTTTTTGCTCCGCCCAAACACTCAGCAAGTTGCGACTTTGCGGCCGCTTCCTCCAGGACATCAAGGGGCTTGTCGCCTTGTAACCGTCATACCGCGCCGATATGCTTTCGAATTAGCGGGGCGGACAACCGGCAGGAGACGACGATGGGCTTACTGGATGTATTGAATGGAATGCAAAACGGTCCGCGCGGTCCCTCGACATCAAGCGCGCAATCCGGCGGTGGGATGTCGCCGATGACCATGGCGATCCTGGCGCTACTTGCCTACAAGGCCGTCAAGCATATCAGCGGCGGCTCCTCGGCCCCTGCTGGCCAGACACCCGCGCCAGCTGCCCCTGGTGGTGGACTTGGTGGTGGACTTGGCGGCAGTTTGGGCGGCGGAGGTCTCGGTGGTCTCCTCGGCGGCGTGCTGGCCGGGGGCGCGGCCGGAAGCGTCCTCAGCGGCGGATTGGGCGACCTGCTCAAGCAACTTCAGCAGACCGGCCACGGCGATACCGCCAATTCATGGGTGAGCCCTGGGCCGAACAAGCAGATCGCGCCGGGCGATCTGGCGAGCGCGCTAGGCGCTGACCAGATCAACAGCCTGATGTCGCAAAGCGGCCTGTCGCGCGATGATTTGCTGAACGGATTGAGCCAGCATCTGCCCGACGTGGTCAACCATCTGACACCGGACGGACGGCTGCCGACGGAAGACGAAGTCGCGGGGCGGCTCTGAACCAAAAAATTTTACGCGTGTCTTTAGGGGAGAAGAACATTCATGATCAGGATTATCATTATCGGCTTTCTCGCCGGCATTATCGCGCGGCTGCTCTCGCCGGGCCCCAATAATCCGAGCGGCTTCATTCTCACCACCGTACTTGGCATTATAGGTGCGTTCCTCGCCACCTGGGTCGGCCAGTCCATCGGACACTACGAACTGGGCCAGGGCGCAGGCATCATCACCTCGACCATCGGCGCGCTGGTCGTCCTGTTTATCTGGAACCGCCTGGTGGCAAGCGGCGTGCTGAAGGATTTCAACAGATAACGAAGTCATTCCGGGGCGCGAGTAAAACGAGCGAACTATGGTGCGCAATTGCGCACCTGAGAATCTCGAGATTCCGGGTCTGGTGCTTGCGCACCATCCCGGAATGACCGTTGCATTGTTACGTAATCAAATGCATGCCGGCGTCGACGCGGACGATCTCGCCGGTCATGTTGCTCGACTGCGGCAAAGCCAGGAAGCAGACCACGTTTGCAACGTCCTCGGCCGTGGAAGCCCGCTTCAGCGGCACCTTGGAAACGATGGAATCGCGGATCTTGGCCGCCCCTTCGACACCGCGGCCCTTGGTGAACCACGGCGTGTCGATATAGCCAGGGCATACCGTATTGACGCGGATCAGCGGCGCGAGCGCGCGCGCCAGCGACAACGTCATGGTGTTCAGCGCCCCCTTGCTGGCCGCATAAGCGACCGATGAGCCGATCCCGCTGATACCCGCGACCGATGAGACGTTAACGACCGAAGACGCGCGACCCGATGCGTTCGCGCCGGCCTCCAGCAGTGATCGCGCGGCCCGCACCATTTGAAACGGCCCGATGGTGTTGACGCCGAACAGGCGCTGAAAGTCCTCCGCCGACAGGCCGTCCAGATTTTCGTGAGCGACATGCTTGGTGGTGCCGGCATTGTTGACCAGCACATCAAGCCGTCCCCAGGAGGCGGCCGCGGCTACGATTTTCTTGCAGTCCTCGTCGCGCGACACATCGCCCTGAACCACGACCACGTCACCACCGGCGCTCCGGCAGAGATCGGCGGTCTGTTCGGCCTCTTTCTGGCTGGAGGAATAGTTGATGACGATGCGCGCGCCGCCCTTTGCCAGAATGGCCGCGGTTGCGGCGCCAAGTCCCGAGGCAGAGCCGGTTACAACGGCGCACAGACCATCCTTCGACATCGCATTTCCTCACGTCATTTGATCATTTTTAAAAAGCCGCGGTGGTCTACCACAGGGCCGCTCCCCGAGAAACTCCATTGCGCGGAATAACCTATGCCGGTCATGATGGCCGCTCCGCCATAGGCGGCGCTTGTCAGCCATATCCCTTTTCCCCATCATGGCTGCGATAAGAGCCTTTTGAGGAACGCCGTGGAAGAAGCTGAGAATATCGTCGCCCAGACCGCCGAGCGGATATTTGCCGATCTGGCCGATGCGCAAACCATCAACAGCGACAAGAAAGGCGGCTGGAAAGCGCCGCTATGGCGGGCGCTGAGCGAAGCCGGTCTCCCGTTGTCCTGGGTTGGCGAAGAATATGGCGGTTCCGGCGCCTCGCTGGCCGAGGGTTTTGCCGTGCTGAGCGCTGCCGGCCGTTTTGCGATTCCCGTGCCGCTGGCCGAGACCATGCTCGCCGGCTGGCTGTTGTCGCAGGCCAAACTCGCCTGTCCTGAGGGCGAAATGACCGTGGCCCCGGCCGGTCCGAAAGATCGCGTCACGCTCAACGCCGATGGCACGCTATCGGGGCGGGCGCGCGGCGTCCCCTTTGCGAGCGACGCGAAACATATCGCGGTGCTCGTCCATGATGGCGGCGGCAAAGCCTCTATCTCGCTGGTCGACGCGGCCAAATGCCGGATCGAATCCAGCCTCAATCTCGGCGGCGACAGCAATGACACGGTCACGTTCGACCGAGTGGCGCCGGTTGCCATCAAGCCCGCGCCTGAAAGCTTCAACCTCACATCACTGCTTCTGATGGGCGCGGTCGTGCGCTCCTTGCAAATCGCGGGCAGCCTTGAATCGATGCTCGAGATCAGCGTGCGCTATTCCAATGAGCGCGTCGCGTTCGAAAAGAAGATTTCGAAATTTCAGGCCGTCCAGCACAATCTGGCGAAGCTTGCCGGCGAATCGGCGGCGGCGCTCGCGGCCGCAACCTCGGCGGCGGATGCGTTTGCCACCGGCGCTGCACCCGATGCAGCTTTTCTGGAAGCGGCATCCGCCAAAATCCGCTGCTCGGAAGCCTCCGAGAAGGCAGCAGCGATTGCCCATCAGGTCCATGGCGCGATCGGCTTTACCATCGAACACATCCTGCATCGCTATACGCTGCGCGCGCTGGCGTGGCGCGACGATTTCGGCTCCGAGAGCTACTGGGCGGTCGAACTCGGCAGACGCGTCGCCGCCAATGGCGCTGACGAATTGTGGCCACTGGTGGCTTCGCGCTAATCCGACTGAGATAAAAATGACCGCAGCCCTCCGTTTTGACCCGATCCGCCTTCCGCCCGAATGTGTCGCGCTGCGCAAGGAAGTGCGCGCGTTTCTTGCCGAGGAGATCGCGGCCGGCACCTTCGACCCGCATCAGCCCAATCGCGAAGACAGCGACGCCCCGGAATTTTCCCGCCGCGTCGGCGCCCGCGGCTGGCTCGGCATGACCTGGCCGAAGAAATATGGCGGCCACGAGCGCACGTTCCTCGAGCGTTATGTGGTCACCGAAGAGATGCGCGTCGCCAACGCGCCGACGCGGCGCTTCTTCGTCGCCGACCGCCAGAGCGGGCCGGTGCTTTTGAAATACGCCAACGAGCGGATCAAGATGGACATCCTGCCGCGCATCTGCCGCGGCGAGGTCTGCTTTGCGATCGGCATGAGCGAGCCGAATTCCGGCTCGGACCTGTTCGCGGCCAAGACCAAGGCGACCAAGACCGACGGCGGCTTTCTGATCAACGGCACCAAGATCTGGACTTCGTCGGCCCATATCGCCGATTACATGATCGCGATTTTCCGCACCTCGCCGCCGACAAAGGAAAACCGGCGCCACGGCCTGACGCAGTTTCTGGTCGACATGAAAAAGCCGGGCATCAAAGTCAACCCGATCGGCCAGATCACCGGGCAGTTCGAATTCAACGAAGTCGTGTTTACCGACCACTTCGTGCCCGACGACCAGATGCTCGGCGAAATTGACGGCGCCTGGAAACAGGCGACATCCGAACTCGCCTACGAGCGCTCAGGGCCGGAACGCTTTCTGGAAACCTATTATGTGCTGACCGAACTCGTGCGCGCGGTCGGACCGTCGCCCGATACACGAGCCGCCGAAGGCATCGGACGGCTGGTGGCGCAACTCCACACCATGCGCCGCATGTCGGTGTCGGTGGCAGGCATGTTGCAGGCCGGCAAGGAGCCGGTGGTCGAAGCCTCGATCGTCAAGGACATCGGCACGATCTGGGAGCAACAATTGCCGCACCGGGTCCGCGACCTCGCCGCCTTTGTCGACGCTGACGCTTCCAACCACGAGACGCTGGAGAATCAGTTGGCGTTCGCGATCAAGACCGCGCCGAAACTCACCATTCAGGGCGGCACCACCGAAGTGCTGCGCGGCATCATCGCGCGTGGACTCGGTTTGCGGTAGTTTTGAGATTTCTTCTTACCTCTCCCTTGGGGAGAGGGAGCGTACCGCCGGTGTACTAACGGAGACGGAACATATGACCACCTACAAGGATATCGGCGTCGAGAAGATCGGCCATGTCGGCCTGATCGAGATCCGCAAGCCCCCGCTTAATTTTTTCGACATCTCCCTGATCAACCAGATCGCGGATGCACTCGAGGAATTCGACCGCGACATTGAAATCCGCGCGTCGGTGCTGGCCGCGCAAGGCAAGGCATTTTGCGCCGGCGCCAATTTCAACGATCCCGCGCGGCAGGAGCAGGAGGCGCGCGCGGCGGCCGATCCGGCCTCCAGCCTCGGCCCGATCTCCCACCTCTATGTCCAGGCCGTGCGCATCTTCCGTAACCAGAAGCCGATCGTTGCCGCCGTGCATGGGGCTGCCATCGGCGGCGGGCTGGGACTGGCGGTGTCCGCGGATTTCCGCGTCACCTGCCCCGAGGCGCGCTTTTCCGCCAACTTCACCAAGCTCGGCTTTCATCCGGGCTTCGGGCTGACGGCAACGCTTCCCGAACTGGTCGGCAAGAACAATGCGGAGCTGATTTTCTACACCTCGCGCCGCGTCACCGGCGAGGAAGCCTATCGCATGGGCCTTGCCAATGAATGCGTACCGCAGGATCAGGTGCGCGAGCGCGCATTGAAGCTGGCGCAGGAAATCGCCGAGTGCTCGCCGCTCGGCCTGATCTCGACCCGCGCCACGATGCGCGCCGGGCTCGCCGATCGCGTGCTCGCCGCCACCAACCACGAACTCGCCGAGCAGACACGGCTACGCGCCACCGAAGACTTCAAGGAAGGCGTCAAGGCCACCGAGGAACGGCGGGTGGCGAATTTCAAGGGAAGGTGAGGGTTCGCAAATCTATCAACACGTCGTCCCTGCGAACGCAGGGACCTATAACCCCAGGCGGTAGTTATTAGACGAGCCGGAACGACGAGTTATCATAACAACAACGGCTTGTGGTTATGGGTCCCCGCTTTCGCGGGGACGACACCTGCCGGGTATTCGCGACCTCGGCTAGCTCACTGCCCCTGAAACGCCGGCTTGCGTTTTTCGACGAAGGCTTTGGCGGCCTCCTTGTGATCGGCGGTCTCGCTGGCGCGCGAATGGTGAAATGCCTCGGCGTCGAAACAGGCCTCCAGCGACAGCCGCTCCGCATTGTTGATGTTGCGCTTGATATAGCCGAGCGTGATCGACGGCCCCTGCGCCAGCGACATCGCGAGTTCATGCGCGGCCGAACCGACATCATCATCGGGGACGACGCGCGTCACGATGCCAAGCGCCAGCGCTTCCTGCGCGCTCAACACCGGCGACATCAGATAAAGCTCGCGCGCCTTGGCGCTGCCGAGCATCTGTGTGAGGAAATAGGTCCCGCCATAGTCACCTGACAGCCCAACCTTGGCGAAGGCGGTTGTGATTTTCACGGAACTGGACGCCACGCGCAGATCGCAGGCGAGCGCGATCGAAAGTCCGGCGCCGGCGGCCGCGCCGTCGAGCTGAGCCACCACGGGCTTCGACATCTCGTGCAGGATCCGCGACACTTCCATGCCGCGCCTTAAGTTCGTCATTTTGGGTTCAAAGGACATCGGCGCCCGGCTGCCGTCCGCCATCGACTTGACGTCGCCACCGACACAGAACGTGCCGCCGGCGCCTTTGAGCAAAACGGCACGGACCTCGTGATCTTCGGCCGCGCGCCGGGCGGCAGCCACGAGACCCAATGTCATGTCCACGTTAAGCGCATTGCGCCGCTCGGGCCTGTTCATGGTGATGGTCAGGAGGCCGGATTCGAGATTTTGCAGGACGGTTTCGTTGCTCATGAGTGAGTCCTTGATTGTTCTTAGTTAAACCCGTCATTCCGGGATGGTGCGCTAGCACCAGACTCGGAATCTCGAGATTCCGGGTTCGATGCTTTGCATCGCCCCGGAATGACTGCGTGACGTCGTCACTCCGTCACTCCGTCATTTCTTCACCAGCGGGCAGCGCGACTCCGAAAGCGGCTGGAAGGCCTCGTCGCCGGGAACGGTCGCCAGCAGCTTGTAATCGTCCCACCGGCCTTTCGACTCCGAGGGCTTCTTGACCTCGAACAGATACATATCGTGCACCATGCGGCCGTCCGCGCGAATCCGCCCCTGCTTGGCGAACATGTCGTTGATCGGGGTTTCCTTCATGATCTTCATGACGGCGGCGGCGTCGGTGGTCCCGGCCGCCTTCACGGCTTTCAGATAGTGCAGGATCGACGAGTAGACGCCGGCTTGCGCCGCGCTCGGCATCCGGCCGACCTTTTCCATAAAACGTTTCGAGAAAGCGCGGGTGTCATCGTTGAGATCCCAGTAAAACGCTTCCGACAGCAACAGGCCCTGCGCGGTCTCCAGGCCCACACTGTCGATATCGGTGACAAAGGCGAGCAACGGCGATATCTTCTGACCACCCTTCATGATGCCGAATTCCGCCGCCTGCTTGATCGTGTTGATGGTGTCGCCGCCGGCGTTCGCAAGCCCAATCACCTTGGCTTTGGAAGCCTGCGCCTGGAGCAGGTAGGATGAAAAGTCCGAGCTGTTGAGCGGGTGCTTGACGTCGCCCAGCACCTTGCCGCCGGACTTCAGCACCACAGCGGTGGTGTCCTTCTCGAGGTCATGGCCGAAGGCATAATCGGCGGCAATGAAGAACCAGGTGTCGAGGCCCTGCTTGACCGCGGCGAGCCCGGTCACATTGGCCTGCGCGTAGGTGTCAAAGACGTAGTGAACGGTGTAGGGGCCGCAGGCTTCGTTGGAGAGCCGGATCGATCCGGGGCCGTTGAAGATGATGATCTTGTTGCGGGCTTTCGCGATCTCACCGGCGGCGAGCGCCGTTGCGGACGCGGCGACATCATAGATCATCTCGACGCCCTGATTGTCGATCATGTCGCGGGCGATATTGGCGGCAAGGTCCGCCTTGTTGAGATGGTCCGCCGCGAGAATCTCGATCTTGCGGCCCAATACCTCGCCGCCGAAATCCGCCGCCGCCATTTTCGCGGCGGTCTCCGCGCCCGGACCGGTAATGTCGGCATAGAGCCCGGACATGTCGAGGATGCCGCCGAGCTTGAGCGGCGGCTTATCTTGCGCGAACGCCGCTGACGCGGCGGCCATCAGCATCACGCCAAGAAAGCCGGAAAGAACCCGTTTCATGCAAACCTCCCTGCGGACCCCGGATGTCAAAACCGCGGCAATTTCTATTGCCGCAATCATGCCGTAAGCCTATCGCAGCGGCAAGTTTTGCGTCGTTCCGTCAGGTGGAACGAAGCATAGTGAAGAGCTGGGCACGGTGCGCATCTCGACAATGTCAAATGGACTTCAGCGGCTGACAACGAGCGCACTTGCCGTGTTGGCGGTTGTAAGCGCCGCCAATCCAGTATCCGCCACGCCTTGCGTATTCGAACCGCAGGGCGAGGGCCGGGTGAGTGCTGCGATCGATGCACGTAGCTTTCGCCTGGAGGATGGCCGGGAGGTGCGCCTTGCCGGGATCGAGTTGGTTTTCCCGGAGAGGCCTGATGCCGGGCGCACGCAAGCGCTTGGCGCGATAGTAGGGCGCGAAGTGCGGTTGGACGGCGAAGATGATGCGCCGGACCGCTATGGCCGCCAGACAGCCTTTGTATGGCGCCTTCCGGACGAGACGCTGGTGCAGCGCGAGCTTCTGGCGCAGGGCGAGGCCATCGTTGCCGCTGATGTCGACGACAAAGACTGCGCCGCCACGCTTCTGGCTGCCGAGGCCGCCGCACGTGAGGCCAAAAGAGGCATCTGGGCCGATCCGGCGGCCATAAAAAACACGGAAAGTCCGGGCGATATTTTGGCTGGGATTGGGCGTTTTGTTTTGGTCGAAGGCAAGGTTTTGTCTGTTCGGCAGGCGGGGGCAATCACTTATCTGAACTTCGGACGGAACTGGACACGGGACTTCGCTGTGACTATTCCAAGGCGGGCGCTCGCTAATTTATCGGCAGCCGGCCTTGTTCTTAAGTCACTGGAAAACAAACGTATTCGTGTCCGGGGGTTTGTTGAGGTGCGTACCGGGCCACGAATAGAGGTGCTCCGGGCGGGACAAATCGAGCTGATCCGCGATAAAGATTAAATTAGGCGCGGGGACGATCAGAGTGACGGCCGTGGTGGACGGTGTGGGATATCGCAAAGCAGGAGGAAGCGGCCGGCTTTTAGTGCTGGGCGCATCGTTTCTGCTCGCCGGCTGCGGCGAGATCGCCCGGTTTCAAA
>CAVVZW010000082.1:0-86888 GCA_963752265.1 uncultured Alphaproteobacteria bacterium | reverse complement strand
GTTTGTGTGGTGCCTTCAGACGTCCATCCGCGCCATAAAGGAACGTTCCGTTGGTCGAAACGTCGTGAAGCCAGAAGGCCTCATCCTCCCAGCGAATTTCGCAGTGCTTGCCGGAAATGAAACGATTGGGATCCGGCAATGTCCAGTCAAGGTGCTGATCGCGGCCGATGTCGATCCCGCGCGTCCCTTCGACCGCGATACTCAGCGGTCCGCCGTCCGGCAGCGTCGTTTCGTTTTCAATCCGAAGCGTCAGCAAAATGACTTCCCTGAAAATACTTACGGGTTCGATGGGTCTTTGCTATCGACCGAGATAGTTTAGCTGCCGTTTGTGTGGTGTCCAATCGTTACCGGCCATGTCTAAGCGTGTCCGCCGCTTGGTCAAATCCCAGTTCCGCCAGATTGATGCCTTCCGCAATGCAGGTCGACGTGCGCCGCGGACGGTCGGAAGCCGCAACAGGCGCCGCAGCTAACAGAACCGCGATACGCACCGCCCGCGCCGTCAGGTACTGTGGTACCGGAATTGGCGGATTCGAGACGGTTGACAGCATCCCACCAGCCCAGCCGGCCGCAAGGGCTAGCCAGGTGAGGCAATCGGAATTGTCGCTTTGTGTGCCGATCTGCAACGCCTGAAGCCGGTTCGCCTCGGTGGGATTGTGGACCCAAGTTTCTGCTGCAACGAGACAGGCTGCGCGGGATTGCGGGACCTCGTGCAGGAACAAACGAACGCTTTGACATCCCCACCACACGGCCTCGCGGCGCGGCAGCAGATGAGCGCAGAACGCGGCCGCGTCCTCGAACTTGTCGTTTACCGACAGGTTTCTCAAAAACACGATCGCCGGCTCGTCGGTAGGGGTGACGCTTGATTTGCGCGCCAATTCGGGAAACGCTTCATATACCGACCGCGCGGTCGTAAACCGGATCCGCGACATTTACCACCCTTGCCTGAAAGTGCGCCGTGAACGCCTTCAATCGACCTGATCATGGGTTCAGCCAACGAGCCTGAGTAAGACAACGCTACACAGGCATCACCATCGGCACCATCCCGTTGATCAGCACCATCCCGTTCAGGTTAATGAGCGGGGCGGTGATGTTGACTGTCGCGCCGGCCGAGTAATTGATCACCGTTTCCGCCGTGTGGTTAATCACCGGCGAATTGACGGATCTGTCCGCGGGCGTCAGCGAGACCGTTGTCATCCCGACGGTGTGGGTAATCGAGAGCATGGCGGTCGTGGATTGTTTGCCCATTGGAATCGAAACAGTCCTGTCGCCCATCTGAATTTCGAGCTGGTCGTCGCCGTTTTTCAGTGTTGCGCTTCGTGACGGACTGCCTTTCGGTGGCGCGAAAGCCTCGCCGATCGTCCACGTTTCGGAATTCCGCACTGTCACGTTGTGGTCTTTCTCGGCGTGCATCCGAATGTTCTCTGAGGATTTCTTGTCCTCGAATATGAGTTCGTTGTAGCCGTTGCCCCCCTTGGAAGAATTCGACTTCCAGCCCGCCACGGTTTTGTTGTCCGGAAGGTCATAAGGGACTTTGTTGTCGCCGTTATAGACTGCGCCGACGATAAGCGGCCGATCCGGATCTCCCTCGAGAAATTCCACCACCACTTCCATTCCGACGCGCGGAATGAATATGCCGCCCCATTTCTTGCTGGCCCAGACCTGGGCGACGCGGATCGGACATGTCAATTTCGGCTCGCGGTCCCAGAAAAACTGAACCCAGGTGCGGCCGTGCTCGTCGGTGCTGATTTCCTCGTTCTCTTCGCCTTTTTTGCCGACCACCTTGGCGGTCTGAATGCCCTGAATGCGCGGCTTGGGAGTAAGCGGCAGCATGCGAAACGGCCGGTCGCTCGGCTGAAATTCGTAGAAACCGTGATAGACCTGCTTGTTTTCACCATCTTCCGAAGCAGGCGCGTCCGCCTGGACGGACCGGTAATGGTGGGTCGAGAACTGGTGGTCGGCGCGAACGACAAGATATTCCTTGTTCTCTGCCGAAGATGGATGCTTTTCGACCGTGACGAGGCCGCCGGGATACAGCGAGGCCGCATCGCCTTCGATGAGACGGCGGTGGTCCGCGGCCTGCTCGGCCTCCAGTCGAAAACGCGAAAGCTTCTTTCCCTCGTCCTCGTCGTCGTATTTGCCGGGAAAGTCGTACACCTCAAGCTTGGCGTGGGCGTATTTCTCCGACGCCTCCGAGGGAGCGAGCAGGTTTTTCTTGGGCTTCAAGTAGTCGTAGTCGTTGAACTGGACCTTACCGGTCCGGAAACGCCGCTCCGAAATCCAGCTGTAGAGGTGCTGCTCGGGCCGCAGCTCGCTATCGGACAGCGGGATGAAAGATACCTTCGAAAGGTCGGCAATCGCCTTATGCGACGAGTGCGAGTTGGCGAGTGTCAACGTATGTTTGCCGTCGGTGTGCTCGAAGAAATAGTAGATTCCATATAGCTCCATAAGCCGGCTGACGAAGGCGAGATCAGTTTCACGGTATTGCACGCAGTAAGAGATCTTCTGATAGTCGCCGTTGGTCTTGAATTCGAAGTCGTTGAATCCGGCTTTGGTGAAAACCTCCTTGATGATGTCCTTGACGTCCTTGTCGAGGAAAATGCGGCAGTCCGCTTTCTGGCCAAGCAGCCACAGCCACGGCCGCAAGACCAGCCTGTAGCGAAAGAGGTCTTCTTTTTTTCCGACCCATTGCGCCTGGGTCATGATCCCGTGAAAAATCCGCTCCTTGCCCGCGTAGGCCTTGAGCTTGAGCGTGCAGCCCTGGCCGAGGACCTTGTCGAAATCGATGTTCTCCTCCTGGCTCAACGCTTCGACGTTGAATTCGAACAGATCGCCAAGCCGCTCGGTTCCCTCGAGGTTGGCCAGCACGAGTTTATCGTCGCCGAGCGGTGTCTTTAATTCGGCTACGCGTTCGGATTGGCTGAGCTTTCCGGCCATGCACATTCACCTTCGGCGGATCGAAAACAAAACAGTAACGGCCTGCCGTTGCAGCGTCTAGGGCGGACGCCTCGGCCGCGCATCAGGGCAGATTCCTTCCGTTTTGTCCGTTCGAATTCGTCCTTTGATTTCTCGGGTGCACCCACCCGTGTATTGTTAGTGTCGTGAAGGCCCGTTTAATTCAAAGGGAAACGCAAACTTTTTTGCTCGCTCGCAGCCTGCTTGTTGCTATGTTCTCGCTGGTTGGTCCGACGGCTGAAAGGGAACACGGAGCCGGGCGGTCGCCGGCCCGTGGGGGTTTTCCACCGACGAGTTTCGTTAAGCATAATGGCCGGTGCGGCAAATGAGCTGCGCTAAATCGTTCTGCCCGATGAAGGCCTGCTGTAAAGATTTGCTCCGGGTGACCGCGTTACGCAAAGTGCAGGGAATTGTCGTTTCCGTGTAGAGGGATCCAGGGTTGTCAGATACGGCTCAATTCGGAGAGGGCGAGCAAGCTGCGGATTTGGCGGGCGGCTCACGATCTGATGTAGGCGTGTTGCCGGCGATGGACCCTGCCGCGGAGGCTTTGTGTAGCCCCCTTTCGGAGGGTGACCCCTGTGGCCCCGACCTCGATCAGGCCGGCGATTCCGCTTACCTGAATTTTATGGCCCAAGTCGAAGGTGTGTTGCCGACGTACTTCTTTTCTCCCGATGATGGCAAGCCGTTCGACCCCTCGACAATCGATTTGCGTGCTCAGGTTGCTGAATTGGACAGTCTCATCGTACGCAGCCGAGACGTCAGGCTATTGGCGATACGCGCGCGCTTGCTCGTCCTGAACAGGGACATCGCCGGCTTTTCGGTGACGATGGCCGCCATCGCCGAATGCCTCGAAAGGTTTTGGGACAGAGTTCATCCTGTTCCGAACGGAGAAGACCTGACAGGCCGCCGGACGGCGATTTCCGCTTTCGACCTGCCGACCGTGATCTTTCCCCTGCAATACGCCCCGCTGTTCGAAGGACGGCGTGCCGGATCGATAACGTACCGTGCCTGGATCACTGCGACCGGAGAGGTCAAGTCGCGTACGGGAGAAGCGGGGCCTTCTGCCGCCGCAATTGCCGAAGCCATCGCGAGCGCCGATCCTTCCGAACTTGGCGAAGCACGTAAACATCTGGCGTTGCTCGACACATCGGTGCAGCGAATCCGCAAGACGCTTGCGGCGCAAGGAATTGCGGTTCTCGATGCGCTCGGGGATCAGGTGCGCAAGATGCGCCTGTTGATTGATCCGCGTGCGGCGAGCGTCGAAAGCACGAGCGAGGAGGGCGGTCCCCCGGCGGACGATACGAAGGTAAATTCGACGGCGACTGCCTTGACGTCGATTGCGGACGCCCGGTGCGCACTGGCGGCGGTCGGCGATTATTATGCCCGCTCGGAGCCTTCGAGCCCGGTGCTGCCCTTGGCGCGCCAGGCCCATCAATTGATCGGCATGTCGTTCGTTGAGATCATGGAGATCCTTGTTCCCACTCATGTCGACAAGGCTGCATTCCAGATTGGTACAAATCCCGTATTCGACCTGCCCGTCGGCAAGCTGCCGTCGCTCTCCTCCGGTCGTGACACATCCGACAACTCGATGTCGGCCGATCACGGAGCATCCGTCCCGGAGAATACCGCCCCCTCCCAAGCGGTCTATCGCGTCGGATCCCGTACCCAGGCTTTGGCGCTGCTCGAATCCGTCCAGCGCTATTTCCGGCACGCCGAGCCCTCCAGTCCAGTGCCGATGCTCTGCCAGCGCGCGCTGGCATTGGCAGAGCGGGACTTTATGGGCGTGCTTGAAGACGTGTTGCCAAAATCGGCACTCAAGGCGCTTAACAACGATCGGTAATTCGAGGTCGGTCGCCTCGAGCCGCTACTTGATCAAATATAACTTGCCGTCGAAGGACCAGTTCGGTCGCTCCAGCTGACCGCTATTCCTGTTTGGGACGACGAGCGTCAAGGTCTGTTCGCGCACGTACTTCAACGTTGCCTCCGGAGCAAAGGCGGGCGGGGGAGCGTTGGGTAGATCGACCAGTTGGACTGGCTTGTCGCTCAACAGCCCGACCACCATCGCGACGCCGGCCGGCGGCTCCGCGATGAATTCGAACGTCGCGTACGGGCTTCCCAATTGAGGGATGATGAGGGGCTTTCCCGGCTTGATCATGCTCGGTGCCCCCCGAACCGGACCGGTCTCGGTCGGTGCTTCCGGGAAAATCTGGGTCAATTTGCCGGCGGCGTCGACGTTCAGCAGGATCAGATAGCCAGGCTTTTTCGTCGTGAGCCGAAAGCCGATCCTCGAACCGGCGATCACCTCTCCGCTCGGAATGATGTCGAGCGCAAGTCCGGCCGCGTTGTCGATCTTCATGTTGAGATTGATCGAGGCAAGATCGGCCGCCGACATTTGTGTTGGACGCGGAACACTGTCCGGAACGTCGGTGAGAACTTTCACGGATCGTTCGCGCGGCGAATTGTCTTCGCCCGGCACGCGCGTCTCCTGCGCTTGCACGCCGCCGTTCAGAACAACGAGGCATAACGCCTCCACAAGAAATGCTCTTGCGACCGCCGGGTTCATTCTGCCACTCTTCTATCTTACGGAGCGGTATAAAGACTAGCCGCACCGATACGCGCATCTGCCGGCGCATAACGTTCCACGGACCTGTAGACTTCGACCGCGGCGACCTTTTGATTCATCGCTTTCAGCACCCCCTCAAGATCGGTCAGCGGCTGAGATGATGTGATGGCAACGACTTGATCCGCCCCGAATGGTTCGCCGACGACGACAGAGAATTTATAGTCGGCAGTCGTGAGGACGGGAGGGTCCGATCCGACCGGATAAAGCACCTGTACCGTGCCGTCCCCGGTTATATCAAAAAGCAGCAGGGATCGCTGCGCTACTCCGGACACCTGGACCTCGATGCGAGAACCCCGCGCGTGGACCTTGTCACCCGGTAGCACGCGCACGGCCTGCGGTGCCTTCGCGGCGAGCTTCTTGAATCCGCTCACGGCTGCAACCCAGTCGATCACGTTGGGCAAGTCCCTACGTTTGATCTGGTGCGCAACCACATCTCCCCGAGCTAGTACGTCCAGCGTAGCTGGATCCCAGACCAGGTCCGGATGGTCGGCAATTGCGACCGGCTGAAAATGGGCATTTTTCGCTTGTAGGTCTGTCAGCAACTCTCTTTGATTGCCGAGGACCGCAACACGAACAGCGTCGAGCGCTGCGGGAGCTTGCGGCGAGACGACCGGCCGCGGGAGCGAGGGCGTTAGTGTGACCGGGGCAGGCAACGTGGCTGGAGCAGGTAACAAGGCCGGGGCCGCGGACTGAGGGCGAGGCTCTGACTTCGGCTGCGGATCGAGCAACACCACACCGCGCGTGCGCCCGAACAATATCTTGTTCTCGGGGTTTTGTACCGTCGTTTGCGCCACAACATGCTGCCGCTGGTCGGAAAGCTGATAGGTGACCTGACTGACGTAACGGAAAAGCTCGTCCCTGGTGATGTGCCCGTCGTGGTTCTCGTCGGCCGCGCCTTCCAGCGCGCGGGCCACCGCGTAAGTCAAGGCGCCGCGAAATCCGGATTCTCCGGGGATCGGGACCTCGGGGGCCGCGGCAGTCCGGTCGCTGGCGGCAAGGATCGTAATCTTTTCGAGTTCGGCTCCATTCAAGAAAGCGTCGCTTGCGCTTGAGATCGGCTCGAGGGTGTCGCGTGCAATTGTGTAGGGGGGGACTTGCCGGTAGCTCATCTCGGCCGCGCGCGGGTCGACCGAGCGCACCAGGCCACCGCCATACGCCGCGTCTACGATGAACAGGACCTGCGCGCCTTTGCGCGCGAACTGTTTGATGAGATGATTGAACTCCGACCCAAGGACGCGCTGCCGCGCGCCTTCGGCCGTATTCGGATCGAAGCCGGCCAGAATGAATACGTCATCCTTGCCGTCCGCCCGCGATCCCTTGAAATGCTCCGGCTCCTGCGAGCCTCGGCCGGCGATCGATAGAATGACCAGATCGCCGCTCTGGCTACGGGACAGCAACTCGCCGATCGCGTGTATCACCGATGTCCTGTCCGCAGACGCATCGAACAGAGCCGTGACATCGGTTACGCCGCCGGCGCGTAACGCGGACTCCATGTCACGTGCGTCCGCAACCGCGCCCTTCAATGGCGGCCCAAACCGATAGGCATCGATCCCGATGACAAGTGCGCGTGCCTGGCCGTCGGCGCGCAGCTTGCCGCCGTCGGGCTCCGAGCGAGCACTCCACGTCGACATAAGGGCGACCGCCAGAATTCCGACAATCGTTATGCGAAGATGCGCCGTCCCCGAACTACTCATGATGGTTCAATTTCTCGATGAATGCCTTCTGCGATGCCGCACGCGCGGCCGATCGTCATCATCGCTATGCGCCGTTGCCAGTTTCTTCGAACCGGTATTGGATTTCTCGTCTTCGCCTGCCTTGCTTTGGTCCCTCAGCGAGACCGGCTCCTTGGCTTCCGCCGAAGGGGCGTTTTCGAGAACGCGATAACGTACGGGTCGATAGCCGCGAGCCAGCAATGACGATAGCGGATAGACGTTGCGGCAAACCTTTCCGTTGCAGCCGCCGGTCGACGACTCCATCACTTCGGCCTTGCGATCGGCCGTGAAGCGCAGGAATAGCATGACATGCGAGCCCGGCTTGTTCAATGCATCGCCAGGCTGAAGGTCCCAGGCGTTCTCAAGCTGCTGGGTGATGCCGGGAATGGCAGAAGTCGTGAAGTGCGTCGACAGACCCCAAGCCGCGCTAACGAAAGCCGAACAGTCGACGCCCGTCGTATCCGATCGCGGATCGTTGTGTGTGCAGACATTCCCAGCCAACATGCCGTTGGCGATGTTGGCGAGAAACTGGTTCAACGAGCCGTGGCAGCCCCAGCAATAAGGCACGCTTCGGATTTCCTGATTCACCTTGCCGGACAAATATCCGGGCCGGCGAATTCGATTGAAGCCGGAGCAGGCAGTATCGGGGTCGCGACCGTAGACGGCGGGCGTGACGCGCCACTGCACGCCCTCAAAGGCAAACGCGTTTTCAACCACCTGCTGCCGGGTGAGGGCCCGGACGGCGGCGATCGGCGCCTTTGAGATCGCGGCCGCCTGATCAGACAGCCGGGGTAAATTCGGGTTATCGATCACACCGGCCGCACGTACAGGCCGCGAACCGACGCCGATCAATTCGACTTCGCTCGAGGCGGTACGCAGGAAATAAACGTCGCCCTCGGGCGAGATGGTGATGAACCGTCGTGACAGCGCCAGCGTTTCCGAAAACGGTATGTCGTAGACGCTTTCCTGGACGCCTTTCGCTGAATAGCGCACGACGTAGGCCGACGCCCGGCGGTTGGACCTGGTCGGAATATTTTCGGTCAGGACAAACATGCGACCGGCGTTGTCGATATCGAGAAATTCAACAATGCCGATCCGGTCGCGCACTTTCAAAGCAAGCCGCGCGACAGAATCGTTCGTGCCCTGCTCGCGCACCTGGATGCTGGCCGTATCGGGCTGCGAGCCAACAGTGACGTCGACCACGACGGTGCCATGGCCGCGGGTGGCGATGGCCGGATGAGTTGGTCCCGGGCGCGCCGGTATGGCTCTCGATCTTTCACTGGTGGGCTGATCGGGATTGTCGAGGACCTCGGATCCCATTTGCGCGAATGCGGTCAGCGTTGCGTCGTCGGGTCTGCCGGCGCCCCTCGTTCGCGTCAGCTCGCGAACCGGTTGGTTGTCGCTTCCTTCGGCCTGAAGCGTCTGCGGAGCGCCGTCCCAGACGTAGACATTCCCGTTGCGCACAACGACGTCGGTTGGCCGTATGTCCTTTGGCAGTTCCAGAGATTGGACGGGGCTGTTGGTCTTCTTGGCGTCAAAACGCAGCACCCGGCCATTCACCTGATCCAGCAGATAGAGGCTTCCGTCCTCCGCCGCATAGATGGCCTGAGGGCCGTCCATCGGAGCGTCTTCCCGCGCATCAATCATGCCGACGGAATCGCGGCTGGTTCCGTTCGAAAAACGTTTGATTACAGTGTCTTCCGCTCTTGCAAAGGAGCAGGAAGCGGCGATACCAATCAGCGCGACAGCCGCAATACGCTGCGTTAACGGCAAGGCGGTCGCTCTGCCAGAGCAACTGGCGAGCGGTTTGGATCGGTTCGGACTGATAAGCCGCAGGGCCGGCTCTTCGGTGGAACCTCGGCATACGAACCCAGGCATAAAATTCCTGCCGCTTTCAAAACTGTATTAACTCGGTAGCGCCATCGAGAACTTCGGTTCAAACAGTGAACCCGGATCGAGGTAACTTTATAACTCGTTTTCCGCACCAATGCAGCCGGCTGTTACCGAGAACGGCGTTGGCGCGTGGTCACATGCGTCTGTCGGGCGCTGTTGAGCGTCCTCTCTGTGACACGTCAATGCCAGGTCAAGGAGAACTCACCATCCTTGATCGTGACTTCGGCGGCTTTCACGGTTTCCTTGCTCAGTGAACGCCTGAGAAACTCGCGCGACAGCGAGGGCAACAACGTGTTGGTGATGACGTTGTCGATCATTCGCCCGCCAGAATCCGGATCGTCACATTTCGATACGATGTGATCGACGACGGCCTGATCGTAGCTAAATGATGCCGCATGATTGTCGCGAATGCGACGCCCGATGCGATCAAGCTGCAGTCGAACAATTCCGGTCAGCATGGCCGGCGACAGAGGATAATAGGGAATGGAGACGATCCGTCCCAACAGCGCCGCCGGAAATACCTTCAGCAGTTCAGGCCGGAGCATCAGGGCCAATTCTTCCGGATTGTCGCGAGACTTCGGATCGGCCGCGCTATCCATGATGAGATCGGTGCCGACGTTGGTGGTCAAAATGATCAGCGTGTTCTTGAAATCAATTCGCCGGCCGTTACCGTCGTCCATGAAGCCCTTGTCGAAAACCTGAAAGAATATCTCGTGCACGTCGGGATGGGCCTTCTCGACTTCATCGAGCAGAATGACGCTGTACGGCCTGCGACGGACGGCTTCCGTGAGCCGGCCGCCCTCGCCATAACCAACATAGCCGGGAGGGGCCCCCTTCAGCCCGGAGACCGAATGCGCCTCCTGGAATTCCGACATGTTGATGGTGATCATGTTCTGCTCTCCGCCGTAGAGAGCTTCGGCGAGAGCTAGCGCGGTCTCGGTCTTTCCGACGCCCGAAGGCCCGCACAACATGAACACGCCGATCGGCTTGTCGGGATTGTCGAGTTTGGCGCGGCTGGTTTCGATGCGCCTGGCGATCATCGACAGGCCATGGGATTGCCCAACGACGCGCCGGTTCAGGATTTCGGGGAGCTTTAACACATTCTCGATGTCATCCTTGACCATGCGCCCGACCGGAATGCCGGTCCAGTCGGACACCACCGAGGCGACGACTTGTTCGTCGACATAGGCATAGACCATTCGCTGTTCCGGATTGCGCCCCTGCAGCATTTTGAACTTCTTCCGCAGTTGGTCGCGTATGTTGTCCGGTGATTCCTGTTGCAACTTCGGCGGCTCGATTTCGGTTGGCGCCGTCTTGCCGTCTTCTTTTGTCTTTGGCGAATCGAGTGCACTTTGAAGATCACGAATTTCGTCGACGAGGGTTTTCTCCGTCGCCCACTCGGTCTCGAATCCCGCGAGCTTTGTTTTCAGCGCTGCAATTTCGGCGGCGATCGCCGTCAGACGCTCTGCTTTATCGATCCCAATGTAGCTTTGGCTGGTCAAGGCAGCCGTCTCTGTTTCGCGCGCGCCAATGGATGCAACCGCGTCCTGGATCATGGCCGGCGTGGTGTTCTGGCTGATAGCGACGCGAGCCGCCGCCGTATCCAGCAGGCTTACGGCCTTGTCGGGCAACTGCCGCGCCGGAATATAGCGGTGCGAGAGGTTTACCGCCGCCACGATCGCCGCATCCAGTATCCTGACCTTGTGATGTTTCTCCATCGGACCGAGAATTCCGCGGAGCATCTCACAGCACTGCTGGACACCTGGCTCGCCGACCGGTATCGGCTGGAATCGTCTGGTCAGCGCGGGATCCTTCTCGATGTACTGGCGGTATTCCGACCATGTGGTTGCGGCAATTGTCCGCAACGTGCCGCGCGCCAGCGCCGGCTTGAGAAGATTGGCCGCGTCGCCTGTTCCGGCCGTGCCGCCGGCCCCAATCAGCGTATGGGCCTCATCGATGAACAGTATGATGGGGACCGGGGAGCTCTGCACCTCATCGATGACCGAGCGCAGGCGCTGCTCGAATTCACCCTTCATGGAAGCGCCGGCCTGCATCAGGCCGACATCGAGCATGTACAGTTTCACGCCACGCAACGGCGGCGGCACATCCTGCGCCACAATGCGTTGCGCAAATCCTTCGACAACGGCGGTCTTCCCGACGCCGGCCTCTCCGGTCAGGATCGGATTGTTCTGACGGCGGCGCATCAAAACATCGATAACCTGCCGGATTTCCTCATCGCGGCCGAGGATCGGATCCATGTCGCCCGACTTGGCTTTGGCGGTCAGATCCTGCGCAAAGCGATCCAGTGCCGTCGATCCGCCAGATCCGACCATCGCCTGCGGACCCGCCGCGCCAGCGGCAACCATTCCGGAGCCGTCGATGGGGCGCAACTGCTCTTCCTCAGAGCCAGCCCATATCTTGCGATAATCGCTCGTCAGGGTTTCGAGTGAAATCCTGGAAAATTCGCTGGACGTGTTGTGCAGCGCGCGTGCGAGCTCGCGTGACTGCAACGCGCCGACAAGAAGATGGCCGGTGCGGATCTGAGTCTCGCCAAAAAAAAGCGTGGCGTAATGCCAGCCACGGTCGAACATGTCCATGACAGCGTTCGAGATCGCCGGCATTTCCGTTTCATTCTTGCGGAAACCTGCGATTACGCCTTGAACATCCGATATCAGCTTGGCGCGATCGAGTTTGAAATAGTCGACGGTCGCACCGATGTCGGTGTTTTCCATCTGGAATATCTGAGCCAGCCAGTGCGCCAATTCGACATGCCGATTTCCGGCTCCCTTGGCCTGCCGCATCGCCTTGAAGAAGGCCTCATATCCGACCCGGTTGAGTTTGCCTGCGACGGTCTCAAGGCTAATGTCCGCCATCGCGTCGTCCTTCTCTTTCAAGCTCTTTCTTCAAAAGATTGCGCTTCTTCTGCATGCGTTCAGCAGGATGAAAGCGCGCATCGCGACGATAAGCCTCCTTGCTGGTCCAATTCGGCGACATCCAGCTTGTCCAGCCCAGTTGACCAAATCGACCGAGCCGGATGGGCTCTGCGGACCCTGCCGGTATCGCGAGCTCAACGTCGTATTCGAGCTGCTCGCCGTTGTAGAAGAACACGAGGTCGGCCAGCGGCTCGCAAAGATCGCCGGTCGGCAGGAAGCGAATATATTGAGCCAGATTTTTCGCAAAAATCTGAAATCCTGATTTTATCCTGAACGCTGAAAACACTGCGGCCCAACAGCGCATCCTCGCCCAGCATGTTGTAGCCCCGGCCAAGGCGGGTCCACTCGGACGCTTCAACGATGAGACGCAAGCCTATGAATTCCTCGACCTCGGCCTGCACGTTGAAAATTCCACGAATTGCCGCGGCCAGCCGCGATGCGGATTTCGCCTGCGCTCCAAGCAGTCCGGCAAAGATCAGCTTGGCGCCGTCTGGCAGGCTGTCGCGGTGATGATAGGGACGGGATCCGATTCCGACGGTCGAACCGATATAGGCAACGAAGCGGTCGGCATCCGGACGATCGTGCTGGGAGATCGGTCGTGAATCTGCCCATGCACGAAAGAACAGCTGGATAAATCGGTGGTTGAACAGATCGAGAAATCTTGCGAATGCCGTATCGTTCGCGAGCGCGTAATGATAAGCTTCTTCCGTCGTCGCCAGTGGCAGCGGTCCTTGCGGCCCGAGCATGCCGAGATGCCTGACAAAGACTTTTAGCGCCTTGTCTTCTCCTTCCTGGTTCGCTCGCGCGACGTTCGACGCAGGAAAATCCATGAAGGCGTCCTGGCCGAACCGTATGAATTCGTCGCGCAGTGCCGCGCTATCCCCGATCCGAGGCTGATCCTTGAACGTTCGCTCGAGATGCCGCAGCAGCACGAAATAGTCGAACCTCCAAGGTTCGGCTTTGAGATTTCGAATAAAATTCATGACTGTCCCGAAACTTCGACCAACCGGTCCGCTCTACAATGGCTTGCGTGTTCCCATCCGCGCCGGCCAGCGTATGAGCTCGCCTCGCTCGACCGAACGAATGACCGTCTGAGTGAAATGATTGAAGCCGGCGTATTCCGCAAAAAATCTGTCGAGCACGGCGCCAAGCAGGAATATACCAGAGCCTTCAAACGCTTTCTCGTCGATCGTCACGGTAATCTCGATCCCTCGTGCCGCGCCGACGCCGCTGCGCTGCCGGATGCGGCGCACAATCGGCCGGCTGTCGACGGCGCGGACGCCGCGAATTCGCCGTTCGATGACGCTATCGGACATTTCGCCGAACATCGACAGCATTTCCCGTAAGGCCTCGGCATTGTGGCCACCTCCGCGCTCGACCAGGCCGAGATGGTTGGTGCAAAGCATGTTGATCAGGCGCCAGGTCACATTGCCGGTGTGCGCCATTTCACTGCGGCTGCGCAGCTGGCTGACCACGGGCTCGCTGGGGGGGGTCGGCCCCACTGCGCAACTCAACTCGAGCGCGACGTCATCGACGAAACGGAAGTCTGCGCCGCCGGCCCCCACAGGCAGCTGTTCGGTCAGATGCCGGTTCGAGCACAGCGCGCGGACGCTGAGCTCGGCAATCGCATTTTCTTCGTCCGTCCCGCCAAGATCGCTCAGCGAGACGAACATGTCATTACCGGTATAGTTCGAGGATACGCCGTCGCGCTTTTCCTCGACAGACCGGCGTCTGGGCTGTCGGCGTATGGTGTAGTAAGGACCTGCCGACCCCTGTCCTCCCAGCGAAGCCGAATAAAGCGGCTTGACCGGAATCTTGGTTCGCCCGCCGGAATAGTGCGCGAAGACTTCGAGCAGACGATGCGGCTCGAAATCAAGGTAATGGCTGCGATCGGGAACGACGTGATATTCGTGCTGGTTGGATTTGAGGGCGATCCGGTCCGCTGTCTTTTCAAACAGGTTGACCGCCGGCGCGGCGTACATCGCGAACATCGATGCCTGCACCGCCGACGCCAGCCGCACATTGAGCTCGTCGAATGCAAACAGGATATCGACGGTCTTGCTCTTGAGTTTCGGAAAGATGCGATCGAGCCCTGTCAACGCGCAGCCAAGAAACTTTCTTGGAAAGACAAAGAACTCGCGCAGGCGGTCAAAGCCCTCGAAAACCCGCGTATCATTCGGGAACAGCGCGTCTTCACGTTCGAATCCGACCTGTTCAAGACAGCTCAGCGGCATCGGGCAAATCACCGGATCGCCGAACTCGTCAGGGAAGCGGAAATAGATTCCTTTGCAATGCGCAAACAGCTGTTCGTAAAGCGCGATCGAATCCGCCTCCGACCCGGTCATATACAGCGGCAAACTGGTCGTACGACAGCTTGCCAGCATCATCCCCGGCTTCTTCAAGGCCTGCGGGTCGGTCGGCTCGTCCTCGGTGCGCGCCGTCGTCCGCAGCGTCAAGCTCAGCCGCATTCCCGCGAGAATCTCGGTGCCGACCCGCAAACCGAGCGCGCCGAGCTGTGCGGGCGAGGAAAAATATTCGGCGCTCGAAAGTTCGAACGGCCAGACGACGATATCGCTGCATAACCGATAGCGGCAGGCGATCTGCCGCTCGCGCTCGCGAAACGAGGCGTCGAGATAGGAGTTGCGCGGGATTGCATGACCTTCGTGCAGCGACTCATCGCCGAACGTCGGATCAACCTTAACAATCATTGCGGAGGGGGTCGGGGCAAGAAAATGCGGGACCAGTTGCTCAAGCAGATTGCCGGTGAATTCGGGAAACTCATGCTTGAGCTTGAGTTGCACCCGCGCCGCAAGAAATGCCGTACCTTCGAGCAGGCCGCTCACCAGCGGGTCGATGCGGTCTTCAAGAATGCCCCCAAGCCGCTCCGCGATACCCGGATATTCCGCGGCGAACTCGCGCGCTTGTTCGTTCAGCAGCTGGAGCTCCCGGTTATAGAGATCGAGAAATTCGCGGTTCATGTGCGGTTACAATCGATTGACGACAATCTTTCCGCTTTCGACAATATCGGCAACGAACTCTACGGGTATCTGCACCGGATAGCATGTCAAATCGGCACGGACCAGAAACCTCACCTTGAGCTCGGCCGGGTCGAGGGTCAAATCCCGTTCAATCTGGAGCGAGGCGGACGCCAGACGGGGCTCGAAATTAACCACGGCGGCCCGAATTTCATCGGGAATCCTTTTGATCTCCGTCGAGTTGATAGTCAGGCTCGAAATATCGGGAAGACCGAAATTCACGATCGACTTTCGCGCAAAGGGCACGTCGCCCATGTCGACCGTCGACTCCATGGCGATCGTATTGAGGAGAGCGTCAAGGTCCCGCGCGACTTCGTGCCGCAGCACCTTTTCGGTGATGACTTGCCGCGGGCGCAGCCTGCGGCCGGCGACGATGCGATCCCCATCGGTCGTTCGTAAATCGATCTTGGTGGTCGCGTCCTTCGCTTCGTGTGCCGCCCGAAACGCGCGCATCAGGGGAGGGCTGATGCGTGTCTTGCGGATGTCATCAGCCATCGGTGGAGTCCTTGCTAGCGCATGAATTCGGGGTTGGCGCGACGGGCCGTGATCTAGACGTTTATTTTTTTGCCGCACCCTCGCCCGCAGGCGTGCCTGCAACCGCGGCCGCCTTCTGATCAGGGACGTCAAAATGAAACTCGTTGGGGCCGACCAGTGACCCGTCGCGGCGCTGCACTTCGTATATTACCTTAACTTGCAGGAACGACAACGTGACCGTTTCGGGAATTCCGCGCGTGTCTTCGTTTTTGCCTCCCCAACCCAGAGCGTCTACTTTGACACCGGTGAGTTTAATTTTCAGATATTCAACCGGTTCGTCGCCATCGTGCTTTCGGCAGGTAAGGGTGCCTTCATCAATCTTCTTTCCGTTTGCGCAATAGGTCATCAAAGTCGTTGATGCCTTGTCGACCATCTTGGTGACGACAATGCTGTCGATCGTGGGTTGCTTTGCTGCATTCGTATCCACAATCCGAAAGGACGCGGAATTGGACATGCCCCACGTCCACTCCACCACCTCGATTTCCATCTTGTGGTGAACATCCATGGATTCGCCCAGGATGTTGGTTAACGCAAGGAACATGTTGCCGGCCATTCAACGACCCCCTCTGCTCGACGGCTGGAGAAGCATGTTAGCGAGTTTAGCGTCCGTCGTTGGGCTCAAAAATCATTATTGGTTCGCTCAAAGCGCAAAAAGGTTCAATCCATTGGCGGGATAATTTCGTGTCGAGCGGCACAGTTCAGTTGTCTTTAAGTAAGGAGATTGCTTCGATGGCAGAAATTGCAAAGAGTTTCGAGCGTTCGATCTGAGGAATGCGGCACGGCGGGCGGTTGAGGAGCCGGGCATGAAATACCTGAAAGTCTTGTTTGTGATGTTTTCGCTGAACCTTGCCAGCATGTTAACTGCGCTGGCAGAGGACAAGTGCGAGTCGACTGAAAAGGGGGTCTCACACGAGATCAGCGGCAAGAAATATATCTGCGATAAATGCATCGTTCTGGCCTGCGACACAAGCGGCTCGACCATTGGCAAATGCACGCGGACGACGAAATGGACGAATTGCGTCGAGCCATTGGCGGGCAAGAAGTAGCGCCCTGCGACAGGGCCGGGACGAGCTCCAGGCTTTGTGTCCCGGTTTCGTGCTACCGGCCGCCGCCGCGCGTTCAGCCCGGCCAATCGTCTTTAGGCGTGAACCGATCGACTATCCAGAACTACCAACGTCAGGGTGCCCAGACAAAGCTGATTTAGGAGGACGATTTTGACCGGCAAGTTCAATTTTGCGCTCGCACTGGTTGTGATCCTTGGGGCACTACCGCAAGTCGTACACGCATCGTGCAGCGGCACTGGATGCGGTTCATTCTCCGTGGATGGCAAGAGTTTCAGTCCCTCCGACAAACATGCCAAGGCCACGCTGGTCAACAAGGACCCCGCCAAGAAAATTCACATCAAGGGCTGCATTACGTCGGATGGAAAGTGCAGCACAGGGGATTCTTTCGAAACCACGATCGATCCCGGCAAGAGCGTATCGATCAGCGGGCCGGCTACGGAAAAATTCATTGTCGATGTCACCAGCGCCGAACTTATTGCGCCGCCGCCACCGTCGCTGCCTGGTTTGACGAAGACGGAAAGAGGTTGCTCGCTGAACGATGTTGGCGCGAACGGCTGCCCGCCGAAAGTCGCGTCTGACTGGTCGCAAATCAAACAAAAAGGTGACGAGGCCAGCGCGGCATTGGACGCCGCCAGGGCCGACCTCGATCATCTGGATCCGCACGACAAGGCGAAGCGGGACGACATCATGAGGCGGTACTCCAGGGCGCTCGCGACGATCGAGTTTGTCGAGATGCTTTTTGGCAAGGAGCAGGGACCGCCTGCCGACCATATCGACTACGTGACCAACCTGAAAAAGAAGAAGGAAGACGTCGGCAAGGCGATCAAGGACAGGATCATCAAGATATTCGGATGCATGCCGAACATCACGAAGTCGTCGGTCAGTTGCGAAGGCGAGACGGATATCGGTGGTGGCGGCAAGAAGTAGGTTGCACCGCGGGAAGACCGGCTCCAGCCGCCGCGTACGCGAGGTTGTCTGTTCATATGGGAGGAAATAGATGTCTGGTCTCAGCTCACCTGCTTTTAAACCGTTGATCGCAATTATTTTCGTCTCGTCGCTGTGCTGGACGAACACTGTAACTGCGGCGGACCCGGTGCTCTCTGTTCGCTTGATCAATCGAAGCATAACCAAGTCGCAGGTCTATGTCTGGGACGAGAACCAGTCGCACAAGGTGCTATTGAACGAAACGTTGGGAGCCGGCGCTGAGCGCACGGTCAAGGCGGTCGCCAAGAGTTCCGACCAATCCTCGCGACAATGAACCCGGCATACACGTTTCGTGGAAGATCGAAGCGCGCGACGACCAGGGCTTTCCGTTGAAGCCTGGAGTGAAACCGCCTGTTCGCTGCGGCGCATTCACGACCCCGCACGACAACCAGCGATTTGAGGTCAGCCCGTACAACAATGTACCGGGGACTTCTTGCTAAGCCGTCGCTCGACGTCGCATGAACACGCTATTGCTGGCTATTCGGGTACACGAGCAAAACTGCCCCTGATCCAAACTCAGCGGCGGCTTTCGTGTTCTCAGTAGATTGTCGCAACGCCTTGAGGTTACTCGTAAGTGGCGTTCTCCTGAAGGTAGCGCGCCATGCGGCGCAGGGATTGGCATTCTGTCGGGTTAGGGCTGCTCCTCATCGCGGTATTCGGGACAGAATGCCTAAAATAAATTTTTCAAATGCGATGTCCGGAATAGTAAACTGTGCGGCGCTGACCGCATTCTGTGTCTAAGGGCCGGACCGCCCGATCACCGAAAACTTCCATTCCTCCAGGGCAATACTCTCTATAGCTGCGCTCCTGATGGCGCTGTCGGGCGCTTATTTTGCCGCCGGTGTGAGGCTTCTGAAATCGACGTCCGACGCTGCCGCAAGATAGGTGAAGACCGACCACACTGCGACCGCCTGGGCAAGCTGCTTCGGATCGATCTTGTCGAGCGTGTCGTCGGCGGTGTGATGGGTGTCGAAATAATCCAGTCCGTCCTGGCGTACCGATACCACGGGCACACCGGCTTTCTGAAGGTCGCGAATGTCGTCGCCGCCACCAAGGGCTGGCCGGCGATCGAGGTTAGCGCCAAGCGGCGCAATTATCCGATCCAGTGTTTTACCAAATTCACTTGCCGCGGCGCCGGCTGGAAGCTGTACGGAATACACATTGCGTGCTCCGAAATCGGCCTCGCCGGCCACCACGATCTTACCGGTTTCTCCCTGGTGGGCTTGAGCATAGGCAGCACCGCTGAAATTCATCTCCTCGGCACCGAACAGGACGACACGAATCGTACGGCTGGGACGCTGCTGCAGCCCCGCGATCAGCCGGGCGGTGCCGAAGACAATAGCAGTGCCGGCGCCATCATCGGTCGCGCCGGTGCCAAGATCCCAGGAATCAAGATGTCCACCGATGAGAACGATCTCATCTGGACGATCCACACCCTTGATCTCGCCGACGACGTTCCAGGACGGAGCGCTCTCTCGAACCGTCGGTGTCAGCAGAAGGTGAATCTTCACTGGACCGAGCAGGGCCAGCCGTTCGAGTTGATCGGCGTCCGGGTTAGCCAGCGCGGCTGCGGGAATTCGCGGCGTGCCGTCTTCGTAATTAAGGGCTCCGGTGTGGGGCAAACGATGGTTATCGGTGCCTAGCGAGCGCAGCAGATAGGCGACGGCGCCTCGTTTTGCGGCTTCGGAGGGACCGCGACGCCGGATCGGATTGGCGGCGCCATAGCCGCTGCCGTCCTGTGCTCGCACCATGCGCTGGGTCACGACGGCGATCTTGCCGTTGAGCGATCCCGGCGCCGCCGCCAGCAAATCGTCGTACGTCCGGAACAGCGATATTTCGGCCTCAACGCCGTTAGCATCCGTCGCGACTGAGCCGCCCAACGCGGTTACAGCAAGATGCTGTGGCACGGGACCAGCGATCTCCGCGCTTTCGGCGCCGCGGATCCACGCCGGGAAGGTAAATGGTTCGGAGTGAACGTTCTCGAAGCCGGCTGCTTTCAGCCTGGTCTCGGCCCATGCGACCGCGCGCCTATGGGCTTCGGTGCCGGCCAGACGCTGTCCGATCTCGGTGGTCAGCGATTCCACGAAATTGAAGGCAGCAGGATCGTTGAGCGCCCTCTGCCCCAGGTTCGATGCGGTGGCGACCAACGAAGCCGAAGGCAGCGCGTCGGCGGCCATCGTCGCTCCAACGCTAACCGCAAGGGCAACCATAGCGACCAGAAAGCGCAATATCTCGCCCATAGAACTGCTCCTTCGCCAAACAGCACGAACTACAATATAATGGCGGTCGCCGGTCTGCTGTAGACCTGAACGCGACAACGAAAACGATTGGACCGCGGAGCAAGATGCCAAGCGAGGTTTCACCCCCTAGTCGGCGCGATCTGCTGTCGCTGATCGGCGCGGTTTCTGGCAGCGCGGCGATGTATCATGCGATGACCAGTCTCGGGTTTGCCTCTGATTCCGGTTACAAAGGCCCGATCAAGCTCGAAGGTGATCCCAAAGGCGCTTCCGTCCTGATCCTTGGCGCAGGACTTGCCGGTATGACGGCCGCTCTTGAGTTACGCAAGGCGGGTTACAGGGTACAACTCCTGGAATTCAACAGCAGGGCAGGGGGACGCAATTGGACCTTGCGCGGAGGAGATTCATTTACCGAACTCGGTGGGTTCAAGCAAACCTGCGAATTTGAGCAAGGCCTCTATATCAATCCGGGCCCATGGCGAATTCCCTATCACCATCGCGCGGTTCTCGATTACTGCAAGCGCCTGGGTGTCGCGCTTGAACCATTCGTCCAGCTTAATCATAATGCGTTTCTGCACGCGACCAGCGCGTTCGGAGGCGCTCCGCAGCGCATTCGTGACATCAAGACCGATTTTCAAGGACAGGTTTCGGAATTGCTCGCCAAGGTGACGCAACAGGGCAAGCTTGACGAAGCTGTATCGAAAGAGGATCGCGAGATCTTGTTGCAAGCCTTGAAGTCGTGGGGCGCGCTGGACGGCGACTACGCTTACAAGGCTAATCTCATTTCTGCTGAATTTCGTGGTTACGCCTCGCCTCCGGGAGGGGGCCTCGGTGCAGCGCCGATCCCTGGCGAAGTGATCAATCTGTCCGATATCCTTCAATCTCAGGTCTGGCGCTATCTGCAGGTTTTTGCACGCCATACGTTTCAGGACACGATGTTTCAGCCGGTCGGCGGCATGGACGCGATCGGCAAGGCGTTCGTCAGGGAAGTCGGCGGCATCATTCAGTACGACGCGAAGGTGACGCGGATCCAACAGGACGACCGCAGCGTCACGGTTACCTACACAAACCTCAAGGCTCCGGCAACGCCGCAACAAGCCAAAGCCGATTGGTGCGTCTGCACGATCCCTCTTTCCATTTTGAGCCAACTTCCGGTCGATGTTGGCGGACCCATGAAAGCGGCTATTGACGCCGTACCTTATGCAGCGTCCGTCAAGATTGGTTTGCAATTCAAGCGCCGCTTCTGGGAAGAGGACGAGGCGATTTACGGCGGCATCAGTTATACTGATCTGCCGATACAGCAAATCGCCTATCCAAATACGGGGTTCAATAGCGCCGGCAGGGGTGTGCTGTTGGGTGCATATCTTTTTGGCGGTCCGAATGCCTACGAATTCACGTCAATGGCACCGGCCGAACGAATTGCGCAAGCTGTAGAATTGGGCGCCAACATTCACCCGCAATACCGGGCCGAATTCGAGAACGGCGTTGCCGTGGCGTGGCATCGCGTGCCCTATACGTTGGGATGCGCCGGTGCCTGGACCGAAAAAGCGCGGGCGGATCACTACGATAACCTTTGCCAGATCGACGGCAGAATCGTGTTGGCTGGCGAGCACGCTTCTTACATTCCGGCATGGCAAGAGGGAGCCATTCTATCGTCCCTTAACGCGATCACCCGACTGCACGATCGCGTCGTCAAGACGTAGAGCGAGCTCATCACAGAAGGACGGGTTTACCCAGATCATGCAGGGAAATTTGAGCCTTCGAAAAATAAGCTTCGTCGTGACGGTGTTAGCGGTATCTTTGCCGGTATCGGGCGCGACCCAAACCCGAAGCACCGGCCTCTCGGCATCCAAGCCCGCATTTAGCGCAGGCTTCGTATTTGCCGAGAAGAGTGGCGAGCAGTTGTTCTCTAATGTTTGCCGGGGCTGCCACATGCCCGACGGCAAAGGTGCGACAGGCGCCGGTACATATCCATCACTTGCGGGAAACGGAAATCTCGAAGCCAGCGGATATCCGATCGACGTCGTCGTCAACGGACAACGCGGAATGCCCCCCTTCGGATCGATGCTGAGCAACGATCAGGTTGCTGCCGTCGTGAATTATCTGCGGACTCATTTCGGTAACGATTACCGGGATGGACGTAACAGCCGACGACGTAAAAGCCGTGCGTCGATAAGGTTCTGGAACAGCGAGTTACGTTCCTCCGTGTGCCCTCCTTCCTGTTTGAAATTCTTCCGCAGAAAATAAGAGAAAAGGTAGAAACTGAGCCAGCCCGCGGATGCAACCGGCTTTGTGGTCAACCAGTCCAGTGGTCGAAGTTGAGGTTCAGGACGATACAGCCTACGTCGATTTTGCGGCTCTAAGCGAACGGTCGGTTTTTTGGTGGCCAAGCAGCGGTAAACGAGCCCCGCTCAATTGCTTTAAACATCAAATTATCGCTTTTCATACTCTGGGGTGCTGCTAGCATTCTCACTTGAGATTGTTTGGAGACATGGTGTGGCCGTTCCTTCAGCCATGAAAACCATCGATGGCCGCTTCAGTTACGAGGTCGCCGGCGATCTGGCGTCGCCACCATTGGTGTTCCTGCATGGTATCGGCGGCGCGGCGCGCGGGTGGCGCGACCAACTCATCGCCTTCAGCGATCGCTACCGCGCGATCGCCTGGGATATGCCGGGTTATGGCGGCTCGGCGATTTTGCCGGACGTCAGCATTGCCACGCTTGGGGATGCGTTAAGTGATTTTCTGCGGCAAGTGAACATTACAAGGCCCATCCTGGTAGGGCATTCCATCGGCGGCATGATCGTTCAGCAGTGGTTGACGAAAGACGCGGGGACCGCCACTGCGGTGGTGCTTGCGCAGACGAGTCCAGCGTTTGGAAGGCCTGATGGCGATTGGCAGAAGGAATTTATCGACGCTAGGTTCGGCCCGCTCGACCGCGGCGAAACCATGGCTTCGCTTGCGCCGTCCCTGGTGGAGGATCTAGTTGGCGACGATCCGGATGTCGGAGGGATGGAGCTCGCGCGCAGCTGCATGGCCGCCGTCTCGGAGGCGACTTATCGTGCTACCATGCTGGCGCTGTTGGGCTTCGACCAGCGCGCTGCACTCAGGAATATCTCGGTACCGACGCTGGTGCTGTCGGGCACCAGGGACAGGAACGCACCTGCGCCGATGATGGCGAAGATGGCGAGTTTCATCCCCTCGGTTTCTTATGTCGAGCTCGAAGGCGTGGGCCATCTTGCCAATCTGGAGCGGCCGGCAGCGTTTAACGCGGCACTGGATGGCTTTCTGAACGCCCATTTAGCTGCAACAAAGGCGACGTTGTAATGGCGATACTAGCGGACAAGAGCGTAACCGATATCCTGGCAACCAATCCGGACGCACCGATCTTCGATCCCGCCGCCTTCCGGCTCGACGACGAACGGGCCGGGATCATCGCTAGAGCGCGCGAACTCGGCCAAAGCGTATTTGCCGGTCGTGCCGCGGCCTACGACCGCGATGCGAAATTTCCGACCGAGAATTACCGGGACCTTCATCTCGCAGGCTTGCTCGGTATCGCCATTCCCAAAGCGCACGGCGGCCTCGGCGCCGACTATCAGACCTATGCACTGGCGGCCGCCGAAATCGGTCGCTATTGCGGCGCAACCGCGCTGACCTGGAACATGCATGTTTGTTCGACGCTATGGTCGGGTCCGCTGGCCGACGATCTTGAGATGGATGCCGCCACCCGCGCCGAGCACGAGCGACGGCGCGCAATGCATTATCAGCGCATCGTCGGGGGTGGCGCTATCTATTCGCAACCGTTCTCCGAAGGCGGTGCAGCGGCGGCGGGCGGCGTTGCCTTTGGCACCGAGGCAAAGCCGGTCAATGGCGGTTGGATCGTTAGCGGAAAGAAGATTTTTGCTTCGCTTGCGGGTCATGCGGACTACTACGGCGTGCTTTGCACCGAAATCGTTGAGGGCGAAAGAGCCTCCCGTCGCAACACGCTTTACCTTGCCGTGCCGGCCAAGACCGATGGCGTTTCCGTGGTGGGCGACTGGGATCCGTTGGGCATGCGCGGTACTGTATCGCGCACGCTTTTATTCAGGGATGTTTTCGTGCCGGATGACGCAGCGTTGATGCCGCGCGGCGTCTACTTCCAGGCGGCAATGCGCTGGCCGCACATGTTCCTCACACTGTCTCCTACCTATGTTGGTTTGGCGCAGGCCGCCTATGATTTCACTGTGCGTTACCTGCGCGGCGAGGTCCCGGGCACGCCGCCGGTCAAGCGCCGAATGTATCCCACCAAGCAGATCGCGGTGGCTCAGATGCAAATCAAGCTTGAGCAGATCAAGGCGACCTGGTTCCAGGCGGTGACCGAGGCCCGCGCAAATCCGACCAAGGAGCAGGTGTTGCGGGCCTACGCCGCGCAGTACTCCGTGATGGAAGGCGCCAATGAACTCGCGACGCTCGCGATCCGCACCTGTGGCGGGCAGGCGATGTTAAAATCGCTCCCGTTGGAGCGGATCTATCGCGACAGCCGCTGCGGTTCGCTGATGCTGCCGTGGACGGCCGAGCTCTGTCTAGACCGCATTGGCCGTGAGGCGCTGTACGAGACCGGCGAATTGGACGACTAGTTCGAAAATGGACCTTTCCAATCTCATCGAACGGAATGCGGCTTTCACGCCCGGCAAGGCGGCCGTGATCTTTGAGGGCGAGAGCATCAGTTACTCGGCCTTTAACGCGCGCATAGCCGAGACGGCACGCGCGCTGAAGGCTGAATTCGGTATCGGCCGGGGCGACCGGGTCGCGATACTCAGCCTGAACCGGCCGGACTACCTCGTGCTGCTCTATGCCTGCGCGCGGCTCGGGGCCATCTTTGTGCCGCTGAACTGGCGGCTCGCCGTGGCCGAGCAGCTGTTCATCCTGTCGGATGCCGCAGTGAAGGTTCTGGTGCTCGAACCGGCCTTTGCCGATGTTCTTCTCGCGCTGGAGGGGCGACTACCCAATGCCGGCATCATCGGCTTTGATTTTGCGCCGCAGCGCGGTATCGCATTCGATGAGCTGTTATCGCGCGCCCGCGGTGACGGCCGCAATGCGCATACCGATCTCTCCTGTCCGCTACTGATCGTCTACACCTCGGGCACCACAGGGAGACCCAAGGGTGCCGTGCTGCGGCAGTCGGCGTTGTTGTGGAATGGGGTGATGAGCCAGCACATGCATCATCTTACTTCTGATGATCATGTGCTGACGGTGCTGCCGTTCTTCCATGTCGGTGGCCTCAATATCCAGACGACGCCCGCGCTGCATCTCGGCGCCACAGTGACCGTTCATCCGCGGTTCGCGCCGGAGGCAACGCTTGCCGCCATCGCGCACGAGCGTCCGACCTTGACGGTGCTGGTGCCCGCGACCATCCAGGCGGTGACCGACCATCCGTCTTGGGCCGCCACGGATCTCTCCTCCCTGAAAGCGATCTCGACAGGATCGACCATCGTGCCGCCGCATTTGATCGACCGTTTCGTTGCGCGCGGGGTGCCGGTGCTGCAGGTCTATGGCTCGACAGAAACATGCCCGGTTGCGATCTATACCAGGCTCGGAGGCGATTTTTCACGGGCCGGCTCGACGGGACTGGCTGGCCTGTGCTGCGAAGCGGCGGTTATCGATGACGCTGGGAGTGAGTTGCCACCGGGCAGCTCGGGGGAAATCGCGATACGGGGTCCCAATGTGTTCGATGAATATTGGGGCAACGAGGGCGCCACACGGGAGGCGTTGCACGACGGTTGGTATCGCACCGGTGATATAGGCCAGCGTGATGCTGACGGCTATTTCTGGGTTCATGATCGCAAGCGGAATCTGATTATTTCGGGCGGCGAGAACATCTATCCGGCCGAAGTTGAACGCGTCCTGCTTGAGCATCCTGATGTCTCCGAGTGCGGCGTGATAGGCCGACCCGATTCGAGATGGGATGAGATTCCGGTGGCATATGTGATCAGGCGCTTGGGCAGTTCGGTCGGTGCGGAACACTTGAAGTCTCATGTTCTGACGCAGCTGGCCCGCTTCAAAGTGCCGCGCGATATCGTGTTCGTCGACGATCTACCGCGCACGGCGCTGGGCAAGGTCCAGCACTTCATGCTTAGACAGCTTGATGCGGCGTCGCCGCCCCTGGGAGATACCACTTGAAGATCGCAGTACTTGGCGGCGGCAATGGCTCTTTTGCAGCCGCCGGCGATTTCGCGCTGCAGGGGCACGACGTCCGGCTGTGGCGCCGCGACGCAAAGATGGTCGCGGAACATCGTGCGTCGGGCTCCCGCATTGTCCTCAGGGACGCCGACGGTCGCCACGACGTTCAACTGCCGCTGGTGACGACGGACATCGCCGCGGCCGTTGGCGAGGCCCAACTGATCCTGTGCCCGACACCCGCCTTCGCGCAGCACGAGATCGCGAATTTACTTGCGCCGCACCTTGCAGACGGGCAGGTGGTTTTTCTGCCGCCGGCGACATTCGGCTCGATGATATTCGCAAAAGCTGCGCATGACGCGGGCAGCCGTGCTGCGGTTACCTTCGCGGAGACCGGCACGCTGCCCTGGCTGGCACGCAAGCATGGGCTGTTCGAAGTCGCGATCACCGTCCGGGCCAAACGGCTGCCAGTCGGGGTCTTTCCGGAAAGGGACGCGAGCCACGCGATCGATGTGATCAGCCGAGCTTTTCCCGGCGTGATCGAGCCGTGCGGCGACGCACTATCGGGCGCGCTGATGAATGCGGGGCCCATCATTCACCCACCGCTCATCGTGATGAATGCCGGACCGATCGAGCATTTCGAACGTTGGGATATTCACAAAGAAGGCACCCAGGCTTCGATCCGGCGCGTCACGGATGCTCTCGATGCCGAACGCATTGCGGTACGAGAGGCCCTCGGTTACGGCGGTCCGCACTTCCCGCTGGCGCATCACTACGCGCGCGAAGGCGAAATATGGATGTATGGCCGGGGCTCGCATGATCGACTGACCGATTCCGGCGACTGGCGCGAGCGCATCGTCCTGACCGAACACCGCTATATGCGCGAGGATTTACGCCTCGGCCTGTCATTGCTGGTCTCGGTATCCGAACTCGCCGGCGTCGCGGCGCCGCTGGCAAAGGCCTTTCTGGCTATCGGCGGGACGATCTGCGGCGAGGATTTTATGCGAGACGGACGCACCCTCGCAAATCTCGGCCTCGGCGGTCTTAGCCGAGCGGAGTTGCAATCCCTGTTGCGCGAGGGGTTCGATCGATGACGGAGGCCCATTGTCGTGTCGCCTGTCTCGGCGCCGGTCGAATGGGCCGCGGCATCGCGGTTGCCTTCGCGTATGCTGGTCATGCGGTCACCCTGATCGACGTCAAGGCGCGATCTGACGAACAGTTCGAAGCGTTGCGGGCCGAGGCGCTTGCTGAAGTCCGAAAAACGCTGGCAAGCTTGTCCCACTTCGGGTTGTTGGCCGAGCAGGACGTGGACAGGATCGCCGCGCGTATCACGGTGGTGCCGGTGAAAGATATGGCAGCCAACCTCGCTGGCGCTGGCCTGGTTTTCGAAGGCGTTCCCGAGATTGTCGATCTTAAGCGCGAGATACTGGCACAAGCTTCCAAATGCGTCGGGCCGGAAGTCGTTATCGCTTCGACTACGTCAACCATTCTGGTCGATGACATTGCCGGCGCGGTCGTGAACCGCGAACGCTTCCTCAACGTGCACTGGCTCAATCCAGCCTATCTGATACCACTGGTCGAAATTTCGCCAGGCGTCGCTACCGATCCTGATGTTACGGCGAAGGTGAAGCTCATACTGGAGGGCATAGGCAAGGTGCCGGTAGTGTGCGCGGCCTCTCCCGGCTTCATCGTGCCGCGGATCCAGGCGCTTGCCATGAATGAGGCCGCGCGGATGGTGGAAGAAGGCGTCGCCAGCGCCGAAGATATCGATAAAGCGGTCCGTTACGGCTTCGGTTTTCGTTACGCGGTGCTGGGCCTGCTGGAGTTCATCGATTGGGGCGGCGGCGACATTCTTTATTATGCCAGCCGCTATCTAGAGGGCGCGCTCGGCAGTGACAGGTATCGCGCGCCCGAGGTAATCTCGCGGAACATGCGCGAAGGTCGCATCGGGCTGCGTACTGGCGCTGGATTTATCGATTATTCCAGCCTCGACATCGACGCTTACCGTGAGCGGCGCCTTGCGGAACTGGTGGATCTGCTCAGGCACTTCCGGCTCGCCAAACCGCCGGTATTGGATCGCGACTAGCCGAACACGTCTTGCAGAACGCCATCGCGAACGACAGCGACGCCATCAAGCTCAATTGTCGTGCCCATCATGGGCAGGTCGAAATGACCGGCGGTATGGCGGCCGGCGAATTCGTTGGCGCCCGTCGAAAACAGGAAATTGCCGGAAACCGCGCGCAACTCGGTGCCATTGGTGTCGCTCCGGTCATACATCGTCAGGGCCTCATAACGTGCGCCCGGATTCATGCCGAAGCCGACATGCGAGACCGCATATGCTTCACGGTCGCCCCATGCCGCCAGATAGGATTTCATCATCTCGGCGTCAGCGCCTTCGCCCTCGAGATTGGTGATATAGTCGTTTTTCAACGTCATCTTGACCGGCGCGACTAGATAGCGCTTGAAGGTAAGATTGATGTCGCCGGCGGCCATGACCAGCGTTCCGTTGACCGTGCCGCTCTTTGGAAAGCTGACGACAATGCCTCCGGGCCAGTGGGCCAGCGTACCCGGCCTGTCCGTCCAACCCCAAACGCCAACCGTCGAGGCGCCGACCATATCGACGTCGAGCGCAGTTCCCGCCTTCGACGTCACCTGCATTCGCTTGGTCCCGCGCAACATTTTGACTGCCGCGCGGACGCGTTTTTCCAGCGCGGCATCGGGCACCATGCGTTCGAGCGCCTCGGGGTGTTCGTTGGAGATGTTGAGAATGCGCGCGCCCGCTTTGAGGATTTCAGGGGTTTCGGCCGCATGCATGAGCCCTTCGATGGTGCAATCGACGACAAAGCCGGCCTGTTGCAGCGCGGTGATCACGGGGCCTAGCCGCTGGATTGCGATGCTCGCGCCGGTCGATCGGATTGGGACGGCCTCGCGGTTGCGGGGCGTCGGCACAATGACATGGAAGGGCCGGGCGCCTATTCGAAGCAACGCCAATTCGGCGAGATGAACGTTGATGGCGCGTGACTGTGTCTCGGAAAGAATTGCGGCAGTGTCGCCGGGCTTGACCGCACAGCGTTCGAAAATCTCGCAGAACGCGTCGATCCATTTTCCTTCGATGCGGTCTGATAACATGCGCTATCTCCATTTCAAGGCTTGCATCAGACTTCTGGAAATCCGCGCAACAGATAGCTTCGCAAAATTTCCAACATGCCGTTGAGGATCAGCCCCAGCAGCGAAATCGTGATCAGCGGCACGAACATATCGACGGCCTGAAAGGTCCGCGCCGCCGTTATCAGCACGTGGCCGAGCCCATCGGTCGAGGTGATCATTTCGGCGAGAAACACGACAATACACGAAATCACAAGACTGATACGGCAACCGGTAAGGATAGATGGTGAGGCGGCCGGCAGCACAACCTTAAACAGGATTTGACGCCGTGGCGTCCCCGCCGCCATCGCTGACCAGATCAACTTCTGCTCCACCATCGAAGCGCCGTAGTAAGTCGAGAGCAGGATCGGAAATACCGCATCCGCCGCGACCAGCAAGATCTTTGATTCATGGCCGAATCCAACCAGTAGTAAGAAAGCCGGATACAACGCAACCTTCGGCAATGGCGCGAGTACCCGGACGAGTGGACGCACCACCGAGTTGAAGGCGGGGCTCGCCGAAGCGGCGAGACCTACGGTAACTCCGATGACGACGGCTATCGAAAATCCCACAAACAGGCGAAACAGGGTTGCGGCGATCTCTTGCTGATACGAGCCAGAAAGCAATTGTTGAGCGAGGCGCGTGAAAACGAGGCCCGGTGGCGGTAGCAACGCTGCCGGCGCGTATCCGAACGAAACAAGGCCGGCCCAAAGTAATATCAAGAACGCGATCGGTGCGATTCCGAGCAGAACATCTGATATGAGGGCGCGCTGGCTCATGCAAAGCCTAAGGGAATATCGAAACCTGGCTCGGACCATTTTACCAACCTGCCGCGCAGGCTCTCGAACGCGGCGTCGAGGCCGATACCCATTGCGCCGACGATGATGATCATCGAATAGACGGTATCGTATTGCCCCATGTCGAGTGCGTTGAATAGGATGTTTCCGGCGCCTGACTGCCGCGCGATCATCTCAGAGGTGATCATGGTGATCAGCGCGAGCACCAGGCCGGTGCGGCAGCCTGTGAAGATCTCCGGCAGCGCCGCCGGCAGCACGATTCGAACCATTCGTTGCACCGGCGATAACCCCATCGCGGCGCCCGACCACAGCATTTTTTCCTCCACTGCCTTGGCGCCCTGGAAGCTGTGATAGATCACTGGAAGGCTGACGCCGAGAAAGATTACCAGGATTTTCGCGACATCGCCGACGCCGAGCCACAGCATGATGATCGGCATCAGTGCCGCCTTCGGCACGGGGTAGATCATCATCAGCAGCGGATTGAAGAACGAAGCGACGCCACGCGAGCGGCCCATCATTAATCCCAACGGAACCGACACTATCACGCCGACGCCAAAGCCGATCGCCATTCGCCGCAGCGACGCCAGAATATTGAGCAGAGATTCCTTGTCTCCCAAAATGGATGGGACCGCGCAGATCGCTTCCCACGCCGTCGGGAAGCTGTCTGCATTATAAACCAGCGCCGCGATCTGCCAGATACCGAGCAAGCCGAGGCATGCAAAGAAAGGCGCAAAGCGCGACAGGGCAGGGCGCGCGGACATCATGGCCGGAGCTCGTCTTCACTGGTGTCGTCGATCATGCGCTCGATATCGACCACGTATCTCTGATAATGCGGATCGAGCAAAAGCTCCGAACGCAGTCGCGGTCGCGGAAGGTTAATATCGACGATCTGCTTGATGCGGCCGGGCGCGCGCGTCATGACCACGACCTTGTCGGAGAGGTAAACCGCCTCATCGACCGAGTGGGTCACGAACAGCACGGTCTTGCGGTCTCGTTCCCAGATATTGAGCAGGTCATTCTGCAACCGTGTCCGCGTATGCGCGTCCAGCGCACCAAATGGTTCATCCATCAGAAGTACTGCGGGATGATAGGCCAACGTGCGAGCCAGCGCGACGCGTTGCTTCATGCCGCCGGAGAGCTCCTTGGGATAAAAATGTTCGAAGCCTTTGAGTCCAACCATCTCGATCAGTGCGCGGCTTTGCGTCTCGGCCTCCGCCGGTTTGATGCCTTGCTGAAGCGGACCATACATCACATTACCGAGCACGCTCTTCCAGGGAAACAGCGCGAATTCCTGAAACACCGGTCCGCGGTCGGGTCCAGGTCCGGTGATGGGCCGGCCCTTCACTGCCGCGATACCCTTCGTCGGGCGGACAAAGCCGCCTACGATATAAAGCAGAGTAGATTTCCCACAGCCGGACGGGCCAAGAATTGAAACGAAAGCGCCATCCTCGATGGTCAATGAGATATCCAATAACGCCAGATGGCTTTGACGTCCGGAGGTCTGAAAAGTCTGTGAAACCCCGTCGATCTCGATCATGGCCGTCGCCGGTTCGCGCGGCTGGGTAGAGTCAGACTGAATGTCCGAGCGGAGCGGCACCAGCTTCATTCTCGCTTCGTTTCATAGGGGTTTCGTACGGCTCACCCGGTACTTCGGGCTCTCGTTATTGCAGGGGCGCAACGATAGTCGGATGCTTGAATTGCGTGACGTCAAGCTTCGGCAGCATTCCCGTCGCGGTGTAGATATCAAGCATCTTCTGGATCGCATCGAAATTTGGCGCGGCGCCGGGATCGCGCCCGAAATCATTGTCCTTGAGCAGGTAGGTGTCTAACACGGGTACCGGTGCCTTCAGAACCTCGGAAACCACCTTGAGTGTTTCCTCACGATTGGCGAGCGCTTTTTTCATACCGGAGGTAATGTCGCGCACGTAGGCCCTTACCAGATCAGGATTCTTGTCGACAAAGTCGGCACGGCAGGCTTCCAGAATGTGGACTATGTTTGGCATGGCATCCGAAAGCGAAAACAGCTTCCGAAGACCCCCTTTGGCCTCGGCGCGCGCGGCGAAGGGCTGGTTCATATTGACGGCGTCGACGCGCCCCTGGCGTACGGCTTCCTCTGAAACAGCAAAACCGACTTCAACCAGTTTGATGTCTTTCTGCGGATCCACACCGTTCTTTTGCAGCAGCATTGCGAAAGGGCCATAGGTGCCGCCACCAATCACATTGATACCGACCGTCTTGTTTTTAAGGTCAGCAATGGTTTTGATCGGCGAGTCGTCCTTTACCGCCCAATAGACCGAAAACCCGCCCGGTTTTTCGAAGACGTGCTGGGCGACGATATAGGCTTTCAGGTTGCCGCCGACGACGCCGTTAGCGAGTGATAGGGGACCTTGGGTTGCGCAATCAAGCGCGCCTGCGGCCAGCGCCTGCGTCATCGGGGCCGTGCCCTGGAACTGCGTCCATTCTATATTGTAGGTCTTGCCAAGATCGGGAAATTCCGCCGGCCTGCGCATCATCCAGTATTTGGATTCTTCGGCCGGAATGGTCCAACCGACCCGGATAGTCTGTTGCGCGTGGGCTGTGCTCGTGATTGCGAAAACAGCCGCTGCGCCAATCCCTAGAAGCCATCTCGAAGGTATGGGCATCCTGTCCTCTCCGTTTTCCGATCCCAACAGACACGGGCGCAGAAACAACAAGCGGGAATCCTTTCACGCTTCAAACAATCAGGCAAGTCATTGAATTTGGCCGGTTTGGACCACTTTATGGCTTGCGGGGGTCGGCTGACGAAGCAGCCTGTAAATCAACCGGCTGGGAGCGCAGTTGTGGAAACCCTGCCGTGCCGCAGATCGGCAATCGTCCATTCGGGCTACACCATCGATCGCCGCGCGGGACAGCGGTGTCGCCATTGGGAATGGTTTGGCCCCACCAGGTTCCAGCGCGGGTGCGATCGGCAGCTCCCCCGAAAATCTTTGCGGGCATCATCAGCGGCAACAACGTTCATCTGAAGCGCCGCTGAACTGATCGCAGATTCACGAGAGGGCTGCTTCGCCGGACAGTACCCGATTTATGCGCGTGAATAGCGCCCTCTATCCGGACTGCGGCTTGCAGACATCCAGACAATTTCCTGTCAGAACGTTTATGCCGGCTCAAGGCACCGATGAATAGTTGATCGGAATCCAAGTGTAGCCGGAACTTGCCGAACGAATGTGTCCGACTCCGGGAAACGAGAGGTGGGCCGCCGCAACGATGTCACCTTGCTTGGCCACCTCAGCGAAGATCTTCAGGCGCTGTGCAAGGGCTTCCTTGGAGTCGCTGTCGAAATGGATGACGACCGATGGATTGGGAAATTGCACCGAGCCGACATGGATCAGATCACCCCAAACAATCAGCTTTTGACCTTTACTTTCGACGGTATAGACGATGTGCCCGGCAGTGTGCCCGTAGGTGGCAACGGCCTTGATGCCTCCACCAAGATCGGTGTCTCCGTCGAACGGCTTGAACTTGCCAGCTTTGACGTAGGGATTGAGCGACGCCATCGCCCCCCGAAAGAAGTCTTTCGAATCTTCGGGAGCCTTGTCGAGGTTGTCCTGACTGAGCCAGAATGCGGCTTCCCGCTGGTCGGCGCGTACCACGGCATTCGGGAAGGCAAGCTTGTCGCCGGCCATCAGGCCCCCGAGATGGTCGGGATGCATGTGGGTGAGATAAACCTCGTCGACCTGCTCCGGCTGATATCCGGCCGCCTTGAGGTTGGCGACCAGTTTGCCCAGGGTCGGCCCGAACAGCGCGCCGGCGCCGGTGTCGATCAGCACCAGCTTGCTGCCGGTGTTGATCAAAAACCCGTTCACTGAAGTTTCGACCGGGAGCGTGAGATACGCGTTGGCGAGGGCGCTGTTGAGCATTTGAGGATCGACGTCGAACAGCAATTTGTCGACGGGCAATCCGACCGTACCATCCGATATCGCGGTCACTTCGGTATCACCCAGCATGATGCGATAGTAAGCCGGGGCCTGGGTCTTGATCATCGGTGCCGCACCGAAGGCCACATCAGATGGCGGTGCTGCGACCGCAGCAAAGGTCGCCATTACGACGGCGAATACAGCGTGCTTAACTCGCATAAGTTCTCCTTTTTTGCGTTCACCCGCATCAAGCCTAGCGTTCGAAATATCGAACCGGACCGCCTCACCCTAACGCTTCGGCTCGAAGGGAGCGACCAGAATTTAGCAGCCCAAGTGTGCCGCTGGAATTATAATCTTCGGCGGATTCGAGTTTCTCTCCTGACCCAACCCCTCGACGCTACCTGCTTTGGCTCGTTCAAACTGACTGGATCCCCTGTCGCACCATTTCAACAACGGGAAATCCAGTTGAGAGTTTACGGGGTGATTATAGTGTTTCGATATGCTTTATCATGTTATTGCAGCACCCAATACTCGCGTAAAATAGACGCAACCGAAAGCTTTTTCATG
Source organism: uncultured Alphaproteobacteria bacterium (assembly GCA_963752265.1). Lineage (GTDB taxonomy): Bacteria > Pseudomonadota > Alphaproteobacteria > Rhizobiales > Xanthobacteraceae > Bradyrhizobium. Next base: position 52,367 of record CAVVZW010000082.1, on the reverse strand, counting down.
CGTGTCATCAATGTCGCCGCCGCTCAGATGGGCCCTATACAGCGTGCCGAGAGCCGCCAAACCGTGATTCCGCGCATGATTGCGCTCATGGACGAAGCCAAGGCGCGCGGAGCCGATCTGATCGTCTATCCGGAGCTGGCGCTGACCACGTTTTTCCCGCGTTGGTACATGGAGGATCAGGCCGAGGTCGATGCCTGGTTCGAGCGCGAGATGCCGAATGCGGCGACGATGCCGCTGTTTGCCCGCGCTGCCGAATACCAGATGGCGATGAGTTTCGGCTATGCCGAGCTGACGCCGGACGGGCATCATTTCAATACTTGTATCCTCACCGACAAGTCGGGAAAAATCGTCGGCAAATATCGCAAGACCCATCTTCCTGGCCATTCGGAATTCGATTCCGAGCGCGCCTTCCAGCATCTGGAGAAACGCTATTTCGAGCCTGGCGATACCGGCTTTCCGGTATGGCGTAACCTCGGCGGCATTTTCGGCATGGCAATCTGCAATGACCGACGCTGGCCGGAGACCTATCGCGTGATGGGCCTGCAAGGGGTCGAAATGGTCGTGCTCGGTTACAATACGCCCTCGGTCAATTCGCAGAAGAGCGACGAGGGTCCGGAGAAGCGGCTATTCCACAACCGCCTGTCCGTTCAGTCCGGCGCGTATCAGAACGCGACCTGGGTAGTTGCCGTCGCGAAGGCCGGCGTCGAGGATGGCTTTCCGTTGATCGGCGGCAGCCTGATTGTCGATCCCAATGGCGAGATCGTCGCGGAAGCGAAAACCGAGGACGACGAGCTGTTGGTCTATCCTTGTGATCTCGATGCGACCGTCTTCGGCAAGAAGACCATCTTCGACTTCGCCCGTCATCGCCGCATCGAACATTACGGGCTGATCACGAGCCGCGTCGGCGCCGTTCCGCCGCCGGAAGCTTGATTGACGCCGATGTCAGGGCTTTTGCTCAGCGATTTATCCCGGCACGATCGCTACAAGCTGTTGTGCGCCGTCGTTGTACCGCGGCCGATCGCGCTGGTGACGACGCTCGACGTCAATGGCGCTGTCAACGCCGCGCCGTTCAGCTTCTTCAACGTCTTTTCCGAAGAGCCGCCGCTGATCGTGCTGGGGCTCCAGCACAAGCCCGATCGCACCCCGAAAGACACCACGCGCAATATTCATCGCGACGGCGAGTTCGTGGTCCAGATGGCGGACGAGGCGTTAGCCAAAGCCATGAACGATTGCGCGGTCGATTTTCCCTCCGGCGAAAGCGAGGTCAGCGCGCTCGGGCTTGCCACGCTGCCGTCGGTCGACGTCAAGGTGCCGCGTCTGGCCGCTGCGCCGTTTGCGCTGGAATGCAGGCGCAACGTATCGCTGGCCTTCGGTCCGGGCCGCGAACTTCTGGTCGGCGAAGTCCTGCGCATCCATGCGCGCGAAGGCCTGCTGGATACGAAAAATATGTATGTCGATATTGCCGCCTACAAACCGATCGGCCGGTTGTTCGGCAATCTCTACAGCTATCAGCGTGAGCCTTTCACGATGGATCGCGAAACTCATTCGCAATGGGCTGCACGCATTCTGACCGAAGGTGGCGAGCCAAAAGATAGCTAGCTAGTTGCGCGAGAGTTGAACCGTGCCGAGCGCCATCGCAGTGGCGGCTTGCGTCGGGTCGATCACGGGAATCCCGAGCGCATCCTCCAGGCCACTCCGCAGTCGGGCCATGCCGGCACAGCCCATGACGATGGCGCCGGCGCCATCCTGTTCCTTTAACGCGCGCCCGACCTCGATCATCCTGGCGAGCGTGCCTTCGCCGGACGCGGTCTCGGCGACACTCATGTTCAGCGGCCGTTCGCCGGCCAGACGGCCCATCAATCCCATCTGGCGCAGATAGCGGATATGGCGGCGAATCGAACGTTGCGCGATCGCAATGACGCCGAACGTTTCGGCGCGTGTCATCGCGGTCAACACACCGCATTCGGCGATACCGAACACCGGCCGGTCGGTTCCCTCCCGGCAGACATGCAGGCCGGGGTCGCTGTAACAGGCAATGACGAAGGCCGATGCGCTGTTGTCGCTCTCGATCAACCGCCGTAGCGGCATCGCCACGCTGTCGACGTCGGCCTGGCTTTCGATCCCGTAAGGTCCCTCGGCCAGTGTCGTGCAGACGATTTCCGGGCCGTCGGCGAAATCGAGCGGTTTGAGCGCCTCTTCCAGCCCCTTGGTCACGGTGACGTTGGAATTGGGATTGATCACGAGGATGCGGGGGCGGGACATCTCTTCCTTGCAACTTAGCTATGCCTTGCGACTACTAGCATAGTTTGCGAAGTTTTGGACGAGGGTTTTGCGCAACCCGGCCTCGCGTCGTGCTCCGGAGAAATCTATGGTTGAACCTGCCTACGACATCGTCATTCGCGGCGGCCGCGTGGCGACTGTGTCCGACGTTTTCGAGGCCGACGTCGGCATCACCGGCGAAACCATCGCGGCGATCGGCCGCAATCTGCCGGCCGGAGCGCGCGAGATCGATGCGCGCGGCAAACTGGTGCTGCCCGGCGGCGTCGACAGCCACGCCCATATCGAGCAACTATCGGCGGCGGGCATCATGAACGCCGACACTTTCGAAAGCGCGACCACCTCGGCGGCTTTCGGCGGCACGACGAGCGTCATCTCCTTTGCGGCCCAGCATGTCGGGATGCATCTGCGGCAGGTCGTAAGCGACTATCACACGCTCGCCCAAAAAGGCGCGGTGATCGATTACGCCTTCCACATGATCATTGCCGATCCGACGGTTGAGACGCTGGCCCACGACATTCCAGCGCTGGTGAAGGAGGGGCATGCCTCGATCAAGATCTTCATGACCTACGACCGGCTGAAGATCGACGACGAGCCGTTACTCGATATTCTGGTGGCAGCTCGAGAATCTGGCGCCATGCTGTGCGCCCACGCCGAGAACCACGGCATCATTGCCTGGATGGTGAAACGGCTGCTCGCGCGCGGTTACACCCATCCGAAATACCATTCGATCAGCCATGCCCGTTTTTCTGAAGCCGACGCGTTCAATCGTTTGATCGGCATGGCCGCGCTGGTCGACCAGCCGATCATGATCTTTCATGTTTCGACCGCCGAAGGCGCCAAAGTGATCCGCCAGGCCCGCGGGGAGGGGCTGAAGGTGTTTGCGGAAACCTGCCCGCAATATCTTTTTCTGACCGCTGAGGATCTGGACAAACCGGGCGCCGAAGGTGCGAAGTGGATGTGCAGCCCGCCGCCGCGAACCGTGGCCGATCAGGAAGCGCTATGGCAGGCCTTGGCACTCGGCGATCTCCAGACAATCTCTTCCGACCACGCGCCCTATCGGTTCGACGAAAACGGTAAGCTGCGCGCGGGCCCCAATCCTAATTTCAAGCAGGTCGCTAATGGCCTGCCGGGGCTCGAAGTGCGGCTCCCGCTCCTGTTCGACGCGATGGTATCGAAAGGCCGGCTGGGCCTGGAAAAGTTCGTCGAACTGACCGCCACGGCGCCGGCGAAAATCTACAACCTTCATCCACGCAAGGGCTCGATCGCGATTGGAGCCGACGCCGACATCGCGATCTGGGATCCCGCCCGCGAGGTAACGCTGTCGGACGCGATGATGCACGACCTTACTGGTTACACGCCCTATGCCGGCCGAGTTTTACGCGGCTGGCCGGTCACGGTGTTGTCGCGGGGACGGATCGTGATCGCCGACGGCAAGCGGATGGTTGGTCCCGGGTCGGGCCGGTTCCTTGCGCGCGCAGGCGGCGAAGCCGCAAAACCCACCGGGCGGTTGGTCGTGGACATGGATCCCGCCACGAATTTCGGCGCGACGTTGCTTTAGGTATTCATCAACTTCTGGAGGCTTGAGGCATTGAACATCCTGATCTTTGGCGGCACGGGTTTCGTCGGGATCAATATCGCCTCCGCGCTGCTGGCGCGCAGGCACACCGTGACCTTGTTCGACCGGGGCGCGTTGCCTCGGCCTGCGGCGCTGGCTTTTGCCAGGTTTGGAGGTGCGCTTGATGTGGTCGAAGCAGACATAACTGATTCACACGCCGTCGAAGCGACCATCGCGCGCGGCTTCGAGGCGATCATTCTCGGCGCCGCGATCACCGCCGGTCCCGCGCGTGAAGCTGCCGATCCGCAATCGATCCTGCACGTCAACCTGATGGCGCAGGTGCCGATACTGGTGGCCGCGCATCGCCACGGGGTCGGGCGAGTTATCAACCTGTCGTCCGGTTCAGCCCTTGGCGCAGCCGCCTTCCGCCATACTTTGTTGGACGAAGAGTTGCCGTGCGAACCGGTCTCGCTTTACGCTGTCACCAAATTCGCCTCCGAGAAAGTGGCGGCGCGCCTCGCCAGCCTGTGGCAGGCCGAGTTCATCTCGGTGCGGCTGAGCGGCGTGTTCGGGCCATGGGAGCGTGAGACGGGTGTGCGCGATACGCTAAGTCCCCAAATGCAAATCGTCGCGGCTTTGCGGGAGCGGAAAGAGGCGGTGTTACCACGTCCTGGGGTCCGTGACTGGATTTACGCTCCCGACGTTGCCGATGCGGTAGCCGCGCTGGTCGAAGCGCCGAAACCCAAGCATGGCCTCTACAACATATCGGCTGGAAATGAATGGACCGCGCTGCAATGGGGACAGCATCTTGCCGATCTCAATCCTGGCTTCATCTGCCGGCTGGCGAGGGCGGGCGAGGCGCCGACCGTTGATCTGCATAGCGACGCCGACCGCGCGCCGCTCTCGATCTCGCGCATGGCGGAAGAATTAGGCTGGCGTGCCCGCTTTGACTGCGCGGATTCGGCTGCCGACCTGAACGAGTGGCTGATTCGTTATCGGAAAGGAATGTGACATGCGGCTGATGAACCGGGTCGCGGTGGTCACGGGTGCGGGCTCCGGTATAGGCCGCGCCAGTGCATTGTTGTTCGCGCGCGAAGGCGCCCTTGTCGTCCTGGTCGATCGCGATGAAGCCGGGGTGCAGGAAACGCTTGGTACCATTCGCGGCATCAAAGGCGAGGGGTCGGCACATCTGGGCGACGTGGGCGATGGTGAATTTGCCAAAGAGACCGTCGAAGCGATCACATCGCGGCATGGCCGGCTCGATGTGCTGATGACTGCGGCCGGTTGGTCTTGTGGCGGCACGGTGGTGACGACGGATCCTTCCGACTGGGATGCGGTATTTCGTACCCACGTCGGTGGCACCTGGTTGTGGGCACGCGCGGCGATCCCGCATATGCAGCAGCAGGGTAAAGGCTCGCTCATCACCGTTGCTTCGCAATTGGCGATCGCGGGCGGTAAAGGCAACAGCGCCTATATCGCTGCGAAGGGAGCCATCATCAGCCTGACCAAAACCATGGCGGTTGATTTCGCGACAGACGGAATCCGCGTCAACGCGATCGCGCCGGGCGCGATCGATACGCCACTGCTGAACCGAAGTTTTGCCCGGCATGCGGATGTCGAGAAGATGCGCGAGACCTCGCGCAACCGCCATGCCATGAGGCGCTTCGGTAGACCCGAGGAGGTCGCGGAAGCCGCGCTCTATCTCGCAAGCGATGCGTCATCGTTTACCACGGGAACCGTGATGTTGGTTGACGGGGGTTGGCTTGCCGCGTGAACCATCGAACGTCTCGCGTGAAGGCCGCTCGGGTGACGCCCTGATCGCGTTAGAAGCCCAGATACGCGACGACCTCGCCAAAACCTCGCACCCATCGGCGTCCTGGCTTGAACCGAAGGTAGGACCAGACGGCCAACCGGCGCTCGATGTCCTCATCGTGGGTGGCGGGCAATCGGGTTTGGCGATTGCCTTCGGCCTGAGGCGCTCGCAGGTCACCAACATCCTGATCATCGACAAAGCCGAACAGGGAAGCGAAGGCCCGTGGCTTTCCTATGCCCGCATGCACACGCTGCGCAGCCCGAAGAATTACACGGGCCCCGACCTCGATACGCCCAGCCTCACCTATCAGTCGTGGCATGAAGCGCGTTTTGGCAAGGAAGACTGGCAGGCGCTGGATTTGATTCCACGCGAACTCTGGGCCGAATATCTGATCTGGTTCAAGCGCGCGGTGGGCCTGACGGTGCGCAACGGTTGCGAGCTTCTGGAGATGGCGCCCGCGGCGGATGGATTGCTCGCCGCTACGATGGCATCCGACGGCGCCACCAAGACGATTTACGCGCGGAAGATCGTGCTGGCGACAGGCCAGGAAGCGACCGGCAACTGGATGATCCCCGAGCCGTTGCGACATCTGCCACCGACGCGGGTGGTGCGCGCATCTGACCCCATTGATTTTGGTGCGCTAGCCGGCCAAACCGTGGCTGTGATCGGTGCCGGTGCGACTGCCTTCGATAACGCAGCCATGGCGCTCGAGGGCGGTGCGGCTGAAGTGCATCTGCTATGCCGTCGCGCGGAAATCCAGGTGATCCAGCCTTATCGGTGGCTGACGTTCCGTGGTTTCCTCCGACACCTCTGCGATCTCGACGATATCTGGCGCTGGCGCTTCATGCGCGCCATCCTGGAATTGCGGGAGGGGTTCCCGCAGGCGACCTACGACCGCTGCGCCAGGTTTCCGAATTTCCATCTGCACGAGGGCTCGCCGGTGGAGGCGGCACAGGAGGTCGGCGACGGAATCCAATTGCAGACGCCGCGGGGCGCATTTTCGGCACATTTTGTCATCTCTGGCGCCGGGACCGAGATCGATTTTGCCGAACGCCGCGAATTGAAAAGTTTTGCCCGCAATATCGCCACCTGGGCTGATCGTTATCAGCCTCCGGACGATGAGCAGAGCCCGCGGCTTGGTCGATATCCCTATCTTGCCGACGACTACGCTTTCACCGAACGCGTCGCCGGCGCAACGCCATGGATTAGCAATGTCCACCTGTTCGCCTTTGCCTCGACCATGAGCTTCGGCCCGTCGGGCTCATCGATCAACGCCATGACGACCGCGATCCCCAAGCTGGTCTATGGCCTAACCCGCGCCCTGTTCCGCGCCGACGTTGAGCAGCACTGGAACTCGTTCAAAGTTTACGACGTGCCGCAGGCCGTAATCCCTGCAAAATCAGGTCGTTGAAGTCAGGGTAGGCCAAAATGTCGCTTGGCGCACAATTTGCTTAAATGCACAATGGGAACGACGCCCGGCAATTTCGGGCGGGCTTCCTGGTTGGATTCAGAGGATCAAACAAATGCGGGTTCGGACTTGCAGTCTTGCCTTGGTTGGGTTCGTCGCCCTCGCGTTTATGCTTCGCGCGGAGCCGGTCTGGGCGCAATCCCGCGCCGAGACGTTGCGGTACGTCACAGGTGCATCCGTCAATACGCTCGATCCGAACGTGCCGGGATCGACCCGCGAAGCGTTCGCGGTGAGCTTAAGCACTTATGACCGTCTGGTGTCGTTCGGCCGCAAGCAACTCAACGGAAAATGGGTGTTCGATCTTGACAAGATCACCGGTGAGTTAGCCGAATCCTACGATGTCAGTCCCGACGGGCTGAAGCTGACCTTCCGCTTGCGCAAGGACGCCAAATTCCAGGACGGCTCGCCTGTGACCGCGGAAGACGTCAAATGGTCGCTCGATCGTGCCGTGACCGCGCCCGTGCTCGGCAAAGCGCAGTTGCTCACGGGGTCGATGACCAGTGCGGACCAGTTCAAGGTGATTGATCCCCTGACATTTGAGGTCACGCTACCGAAGCCGGACAAGCTTGCGCTGCCTAATCTCGCCACCGTCTATCCGATCATCATCAACTCCAAACTCGCGAAAACCAACGCGACGGCCGAGGACCCGTGGGCGATTGCCTGGCTCAAGGAGCACACCGCCGGCAGCGGCGCCTATGTCATCGAGAGCTTCAAGCCGGGCGAGCAGGTGATCATGAGGCGCAGTGAGGCCTGGAATCGGGGCACGCCTGAAAAATCCGCGTCCTTCAAACGGGTGATCGTGCAGACTGTGCCGGAGCCCGCGACCCGCGCCAATCTGGTCGAGCGCGGCGACGCGGACATCACCGTCGATTTGCAGGCCAGCGACATCCAGTCGCTCGAGAGCAAGGGCACGCTGAAGGTGATCTCGACGCCGCAATATAATGCTGTCACCTTTATTTCGATGAACAACACGATTCCGCCCTTCGACAACATCAACGTGCGCCGCGCGGTCGCCTTTGCGCTGCCCTATGACGATATGTTCAAGGCGGCCTTGTTCGGCCGCGGAACGCCGTTGTTCGGCGCCGAATGGGCGGACGGCAAACCGACCAGCAGTGCGTTTCCGTTTCCGCAGCCAGTCAAACTCGATCTCGACAAGGCCAAAGAATATCTGAAAGCTGCCGGCATGCCGGACGGTTTCTCAACGACGTTCAGCTTCAACGTCGGCCAGGCTTCGACCGCTGAGCCGATGGCGGCGCTGGTCAAGGAATCGCTTGGCAAGATTGGGATCAAGGTCGAAATCCAGAAACTGCCCGACGCGCAGATGTCGACGCAGATCAACGAAAAGAAATTGCCGTTCTTCACAGAAGGCATCGTCGCGTGGCTGCCTTCGAACGATTACTTTTATCGCAATTTCTACACCGGCAATCAGCGCTGGAACTACGCCAGCATCGACAACAAGGAACTGACAGCGATTGCCCAGGAGGCGCGTTTTGAGCCTGACAAGGCAAAGTACGAAGAGGATGCCAGGAAGCTCAACGCGATCCATGTGGCGACCATGCCGCAGATTGCACTCTGGCAGCCGAGTCAGGACGCGGTGATGGCCAAATCGATCGATGGTTATACCTATCAGTTCCACCGCCAGGTCGATTATCGCGACCTCAGCCGAAAATAGTCTGCGTCTGTGATGAAAAGCTTTGGCGCAACGGTGGTGCGGGCGGCGCGACGTTTCATGTCGTCGCTGCCGGCTCTTTTCGGAGTGCTGGTTTTCACCTTTCTTCTGATGCGGGTTTTGCCCGGCGATCCCGCGGTGTTCTTTGCTTCCGGTCCCAATGCCGGGAAAGAAGAGATCGAGGTCATTCGCAAGCAGATGGGTTTGGATAAGCCCGTGCCGGAGCAATTGCTGCTCTATCTCTACGACGTCGGACGCGGCAATCTCGGCAAATCCCTGATGACCGGGCAATCGGTCACGACCGATTTGCGTGAGCGCCTGCCGGCCTCGCTGGAACTGACGCTGACAGCCTTATTGATCGCATTGGTGTCGGCGGTTCCCCTTGGCGTGATCGCGGCGTTGAAGCCGGGCTCGGCCGTCGATCATGGAGTACGGCTGTTCTGCGCGCTTGGCGTCTGCGTGCCGACTTTCGTGTCCGGGCTGCTGCTGATTTACGTCTTCTATTATCTGCTCGGTCTCGCGCCCGATCCGACCGGGCGCATCGATGTTTTCACGTCGCTGCCGCCGCAGCGCACCGGGTTTCTCACAATCGACTTCCTGCTGGCCGGCGATCTCGACGGCTGGTGGGTCGCGTTTCGCCAGTTGATCCTGCCGGCGGTAACGATGGCACTCTTTGTAATTGCACCGCTGGCGCGGATTACCCGCGCCTCGATGCTGGTCTCGCTCGGCAGCGATTTCGTGCGCACCGCGCGCTCGGTCGGGTTGTCGTGGTGGCGCATTGTCATCACTTACGCGCTGCGCAATGCGATCCTGCCGGTGATCACGATTGCCGGCATCGTGTTTTCGACCATGCTGGGCGCAAATGTGCTGGTCGAAAAGGTCTACTCCTGGCCTGGTGTCGCATCCTATGCGCTCGATGCGTTGTTGTCGTCGGACTACGCACCGGTGCAAGGCTTTGTGCTGCTGATGGCGAGCATCTTCGTCGTGGTCAATCTTCTCGTCGATGTCCTCTACGGCATCGCCGACCCAAGAGTATCGATCTAATAGAGGGTGTCGATCTGATGCCGAGCGCAACGCTGCGTCATACAGCCTGGATCTTGCGTGGCAATCCGCTGACGGCGGTCGCCGCATCGGGTATCTTGATCGTGGTGCTGATTGCGATCCTTGGTCCGTCGATTGCGCCCTACGATCCCATTGCGTCCAATGTGTCGGAATCGCTGCTGCCGCCAACCTACGCGCATCTTGCCGGCACCGATCAACTCGGCCGCGACACTTTCAGCCGTCTCCTGGTGGCGACCCGGCTTGATCTTGTTATCGCCGTTTCGGCGGTTGGGATTTCCTTCCTGCTCGGCGCCGTCGTCGGCGCGTTTTGCGGCTATGCTGGCGGCCGGCTCGACCGTGCGGTTGGTCGCTTCGTTGATGTAATGATGGCGTTCCCGCTGTTTGTGCTCGCCATGGCGATGGTGGCAGCACTCGGCAATCGCGTCGAGAATATCGTCATCGCGACCGCCATCATCAATCTGCCGTTCTACATCCGCTTTGCCCGCGCCGAGGTCAATGTGCGCCGTAATGTCGGCTGGGTCGAGGCCGCGCGCGCCAGCGGCGAGGGCAACATTTCGGTCGTGCTGCGTTTTCTACTACCGAATGTCTTGCCCGCGATGGCGGTGCAGATGTCGCTTAATCTTGGCTGGGCCATCCTCAACGCCGCCGGACTTTCCTTTATCGGCCTTGGCGTGCGCCCGCCGACGCCGGAGTGGGGCATCATGGTCGCGGAAGGCGCACGCTTCATCTCGACCGGTAAATGGTGGCTGGTCGCCTTTCCGGGCCTCGCTTTGATGCTGGCGGTGTTGTGCTTCAACCTTCTCGGTGATGGGTTGCGGGACATTCTCGATCCCCGAATGCGGACATGACCGCGCCGCTATTACAAATCGAAGATCTTCACGTCACCTTTTCGACCCGGCGCGGTCTCGTCGAGGCGGTGCGCGGGGTGACGCTCTCGGTCGCCTCAGGCGAAATGCTCGGCCTTGTCGGCGAAAGTGGCTCAGGCAAATCCGTCACCGGCTTTGCAACCGCGCGCCTGCTTGATGCTGCTGGCCGGGTGACAAAAGGGCGAATTCTCTATCGCGGTCAGGACATCACCAGGATTCCGGACAGCGACTTCCGCGCGCTGCACGGCGCCGCGATGTCGATGATTTTCCAGAATCCGCGCGCCGCGCTCAACCCGATCCGCGCGATCGGCCTTCAGATTGCCGATGCGATCCTCAGCCACAAGCGGATGTCGAAGCAAGCTGCCGCCGAGGAGGCGCTCAAACTCCTGCGCGCGGTGCGGATTCGCGATCCCGAGAAGCGAATGTCGGCCTACCCGCATGAACTTTCCGGCGGCATGTGCCAGCGGGTGATGATTGCGATTGCGATTTCCTGCGACCCGATGCTCCTGATCGCGGACGAACCGACGACAGGCCTCGACGTCACGACCCAGAAGGTGGTGATGGACCTGCTCGCCAAAATCGCTGCCGAGCGCGGCATGGCGACGATCCTGATCACGCACGATCTAGGGCTGGCCGCGCAATATTGCCGCCGGGTTGTGGTGATGGAGAAAGGACGTGTGGTCGAGGAAGCGCCGCCCGAGACGCTGTTCCGTCAACCGCAACACGCCTACACCAGGCGCCTGGTCGCGGCTTCGCCGACCGCGTCCTCGTCGATTGCCGATCTGGTGACGGATGAAGAGCGCGGCGAATACCTCGCGGTTCTCACCGCCTGGAAGCCACCGGGCTTGCCGCCACCGGGCACGCCGTTGCTGCTGGACGTGAAGAACCTTGCCAAGCGCTATGATCAGGGGCCACCGGCTGTGACAGGTTTTTCCATGACCATGAAAGGCGGCGAAAGTGTTGGCCTGGTCGGTGAATCCGGGTCCGGCAAGACCACGATCTCGCGCATGATCTGCCGGCTGATCGATGCCAGCGAGGGCGAGATCCTGTTCGCCGGGGGATCGATTGGCGATTTGCCGGCGCGGGATTTTCACCGATCGCCGCACCGGAAAGACATTCAGATTGTCTTTCAGGACCCCAACGAAAGCCTCAATCCGCGCTTCACGGCTTTCGACTGCATCGCACATCCCTTGCTGCGGCTCTCAGGTCTGCGTCCGGGCAGCGCTTTACGGCAGCGGGTCGAGGAATGCGCGGTGCGCGTGGGATTGCCGGTCGAGTTGTTGCCGCGCTTTCCGCATCAGCTTTCCGGCGGCCAGAAGGCCCGCGTCGGCATTGCACGCGCCATCGCCTGCCGGCCGCGGCTTCTGGTACTGGATGAACCGACAGCCGCACTTGACGTCTCGGTTCAGGCGGTGGTGCTGCAACTCCTGGACCGGCTGCGGCGCGAGGACCAGCTTGCGTTGCTTTTCGTCAGCCACGATCTGAACGTGGTTCGCATGATGTGCGATCGGACCATCGTTTTGCGCAACGGCAGCATCGTTGAAATCAGGCGAAAGCCGGGCGCTATTTGACAACCCGCAAACTGATTATACCCGTGCGCTTGTTGCCGCGGTTCCGCATATCCAGCGCGCTCAGCCGCCGATCGTCAGCCAGGTCAATTAACATGCCCTTCGCACTCAGCGATCGTCCGGGCCCGGCACGTGAATTGCAAGGGCTACTTGAATTGCAAGGGTCACTTGCAGCCCGTGGACGGTTCGCCGCTCGGCATATTTACCCATACCGCGCGGGGCGAGAGTTGACGATGCGGGCCGATACGAGCATCGCGTGCCTACAGATGCAGTTGGATATCGATTGATGAATGCCTCCAGCAAGCCGGTGCGGATCGGGGTCGATATCGGAGGGACTTTCACCGACCTGCAGATCTTCGATGCGCGCTACGGCCGGATCGTTGCTCACAAGCTGCCAACGACGCCGGAGGACCCTTCGATTGCGCTGATCGAGGGTATCAAGACTGCTGGCGCGCGCTACGGCTTTAGGTTGTCAGATGTAGGCTATCTCATGCACGGCACCACCATCGCCACCAATGCCGTACTTGAGCGGAAGCTTCCAGCTGGGGCTTTGGTGACGACGGCAGGGTTCGAAGACGTGCTTGAGATCGGCCGCCATTATCGCCGTGAGGTTTATTCTCTTCACCCGCAACCGGTTCCCGCGCTGGTCCCGCGCGTCAGGCGCCTCGGCTTTCGTGAGCGGATGCGTTTTGACGGTACCGCCGAACGTGTTCCGACCGAGGCTGACGTCGATGCCGTTATCATGCGGCTCGCCGCGCTTGACGTCGAAACTGTCGCCATCGCGCTGCTCCATTCCTACGCCAACCCGGAACACGAACGGCGCCTCGCGGATCGCATCAGGAAAGCGCTGCCGAGGCTCGACGTTTCATTGTCGTCGGTCATAAGTCCCGAAATTCGCGAGTACGAGCGGACTAGCACGACGGTTCTTAATGCGCTTTTGCAGCCCGTTGTGCGCGCCTACATTGAACGCCTCGAGGCGCGCATGCGCGCCGAGGCCTTCGCGCCCCATCTCTTGATCGTGCAGTCGAACGGTGGGGTATGCACGCCGGCCACTGCGGCCGCCGAGCCGGCTCGTCTGTTGTTGTCAGGCCCGAGCGGTGGTGCCATGGCGGCGCTCGAGCTCGCGCGCCGGCTTGATGAGCCGAATCTGGTTGCCGTCGACATGGGCGGCACCAGTTTTGACGTATCCGTCGTCCGCGACAGCCGGCTGGAGATCGTCACCTTGAGCGAGATCGACCGGCTGCCGGTGCGCCTGCCGATGATCGAGATTCGCACGATTGGAGCCGGCGGCGGTTCGATCGCACGGGTCAGCCCGACAAAGCAGATGACAGTCGGCCCTGAGAGTGCCGGCGCGCGCCCCGGACCCGCTTGTTATGGCCGCGGCGGCACGGAGCCGACGGTGACCGATGCCAATCTCGCTCTCGGTCGGCTCGATGCGGCAACCTTCCTCGGCGGCGCCATGACGCTCGATCGAGATGGCGCCCGCGCCGCCATCCAGAACCGGGCGGGGAACCCGCTTCGGCTGGATACCGATACGGCTGCTGCGGGAATTCTGCGGCTGACCAACACTAATCTCGCCGCGGCGATCCGCGTCAGCCTGTTCGAGAAAGGTCTCGATCCACGCGATTTTACCATGTTGAGCTTTGGTGGGGCAGGATCGGTCCACGCCTGCGCGGTGGCCGATGAACTTGGCATCCGGCGCATTATTTTTCCGGTCGATGCCTCTACGTTCTCCGCGCGCGGCATCCTGATGGCTGATATCGAGCACGCTTTTGGCCGTTCTGGCGTGCGGCAGTTTGATGGCGGTGCCGTCGCCTGGACACGTTCATGTTTCGAGAGTCTCAAGGCAGAGGGAGCGGCAAGGCTCGAAGCTGACGGCATTGCCCCAGCCAATCGAGAGTTCGAGCTGTCCGCCGATCTGCGCTATCGTGGGCAGGCCTTTGAACTCACCGTGCCCTGGGGCCAAGTTGCGGTCGACGAAGGTGGCATTGACGAAATTTGCCGGCGTTTCCACACCCAGCACGCTCAACGGTTTTCCTACGCCAACCCTAATGACGCCGTTGAGCTCGTTACCGCGCGGCTTGTTGCTATCGGCCGAATGGCGCGTCCTCGGATTTCCACTGAAGAGCCCTTGTCCGTTAGTGGTTCCGCAGCAGATCACCACCGCAGCGTCTACGTGGATAGCCAATGGCAAGACGTTGGCGTATGGCGGCGTGACGCGATTGGAGGTTCGCTCAAGATTGTCGGGCCTGCGATCGTCGAGGAAGACTATACGGCCGTCTACGTTGCGCCGGGCTGGTCGCTTACGCTAGGGCGCGACGGTCATCTCGTGGCGGCCCGCAGTGAGGAACTGCGATGAGCGTGCTTGACCCAATCGAACTCGAAGTACTACGCAACGCACTCACGGCTGCGGCGGCGGAAATGGACGTCACCATGTGGCGAACCAGCCGATCGACCATCGTGCGCGAGATGCTCGATTACTCGACGGCCATCTTCGACGCGGACGGCAATAATGTGGCGCAGTCGGCGCGCATTCCGCAACACCTCAACTCCATGGGCTATTTTCTCCGCACGATCCTCGAGCGGTTCGTTCCCGCTGACCTCTGGGAAGAGGGTGACGTCATCATCTCGAACGACCCTTATTGCGGCGGCCAGCATTTGCCAGACATTGCGGCTTTCCGTCCGGTTTTCTCCGACGGCAGGCGGGTCGCTATCGTCGGCACGCTCTGCCACCATCTCGATATGGGCGGCATGTCCCCCGGCAGCTACGCCGCGAATGCGACCGAAATTTATCAGGAGGGGTTACGCATCCCGCCCTCGAAGCTTTTCGCGAAGGGCGCACGTAATGACGTGCTCTGGGGACTAATCGCGCAGAATGTCCGCCAGCCCGTTGCGGTCATGGGCGACCTCCAGTCGCAAATGGCGTCCTTGGGCGTAGGCGTACGTGCGGTCGAAATCTTGACGGCGAGATATGGCGCAGACACCTTGATCGCATCGTGTGCGGCGATGCTCGATGCGTCCGAAGCCGCCATGCGCGCAGCCATTCGAGCCATCCCCGATGGTGCTTACGAATTCGAGGATTTTCTTGATGACGACGGCATCGATGTAACGAATCCGGTACGCATCCATGCACGGATTACGGTGGCCGGCGATAAACTCGTCGTCGATCTCTCAGGTTCGGACCGCGCGGTTCCGGGACCGATCAATGCGACGCTGGGTTCAACATCGTCTGCGGTCTACTTCGCTATTGTCGCCGCTGCCGGCCGCCCGGTCGATCCGAACGCCGGATGTTACCGCCCGATCGAGATTGTCGCGCCGGAAGGCTTGATCGTGTCGGCGCAGCATCCTTCTCCCGTTGCGCATCGCCTTGCACCCGGTCACGTGCTGCTTAACGTTCTCTTCGGTGCTCTAGCGAAAGCCATTCCAGGTCGGTTGCCGGCCGCCTACTACGGCGTAAGCTATGTCTGTTCGTTCCAGACGATGGAGACCGCCGGCGCACGAAAGGTGCTGGTCGAGATCGAGGTCGGCGGCTGCGGCGCCCATCCCAACGGCGACGGCGCCAGCGCTCACTCGTTCGGGATGCACAACAATGCATCGATCCCGATCGAGATGATTGAAAGCAGCATGCCCATTACCATGGTCGAGTACGGTCTCGCGCCGGGGACGGGCGGATCCGGGCGCCATCGCGGTGGCCTTGGCCTGCGCAGGGCCTGGCGCATCGATAGCCGAACGGCGACTTTTACGGCGCAGATGGATCGCTTCCGCTTTCGCCCGTTCGGCCTTGATGGTGGCGAACCCGGCGCGGCAGGCCAGCTTGAACTCGTGCGCGATGGGAAGACGCAGGCGTTGCATTCGAAGATTTCCAATATGCCATTGCGAGAAGGCGATGTGGTCCGGCTCACTACTTCCGGTGGCGGCGGCCTGGGAGCGCCTGGCGAGCGTCCGGTATCCGCGAGGCGGCGGGATCGTGAGCAAGGCTATTTGGCGGAATGAGGCACGTCTGATTGGTTTGAAACAGTAGGGGTAAGCATCATGGATCGTAGAACGCTTCTTTTGGGTGGAACAGCAGCCGTTGCCGCCGGAACGTTGCCCGCGCTCGCCCAGAGCGCCCGTGATATCCGGATCGGCTTCACCTACCCATTATCAGGTAATGCTGCCCAGATCGGTGTCGATGCGCAAAGGGCATTCGAGACCGCAGCTGAGATCATCAACAACAGCTACGATTTGAATCTGCCGTTGGCAAAGGGCGCGGGGCTGCCGGGACTCGACGGCGCGAAAGTACAACTGATCTTTGCCGACCATCAATCCGATCCGCAAAAAGGGCGGGCCGAGGCCGAGCGGCTGATTACGCAGGAAAAGGTCTGCGCCGTCATCGGCACCTATCAAAGCGCGGTCGCGGTCACGGTTAGCCAGATTTGCGAGCGTTATCAGATTCCCTTTGTCTCGGCCGAAAATTCCTCGCCCAGCCTGCACAGGCGAGGTTTGAAGTATTTCTTTCGTGCCGCTCCCCATGACGAGATGTATTCCGCGGCGATGTTCGACTTCTTCGATGCCATGAAGAAGAAAGGCACCAAGATCGAGACGCTGGCGCTATTCCACGAGGATACGATCTTCGGAACTGATTCCGGCAATGCGCAGTCCAGGCTCGCAGCAGAGCGCGGCTACAAGATCGTGGCTGACATCAAGTACCGTGCCAACACGCCGTCGCTCTCGGCCGAAGTGCAGCAGCTCAAAGCGGCCAATGCTGACGTGCTGATGCCATCGAGCTACACCACCGACAGCATTCTCTTGATCAAGACCATGGTCGAGCTCGGCTATAAGGCGCCGGCGATCGTGGCGCAGGACGCAGGCTTCTCCGACAAGGCTTTTTATGACGCGGTCGGCGACAAGGTCGAAGACGCCATCTCGCGCAGCACTTTCTCGCTCGATCTCGCCACCAAGCGGCCGATGGTCGGCACCGTCAACGCCATGTACAAGGAAAAGTCGGGCAAGGATCTCAACGACCTTACCTCGCGCGAATTCATGGGGCTTCTGGTGTTGGCGGACGCTATCAACCGCGCCAAATCGACCGAGGGAGAGAAAATCCGCGACGCGCTGGCCGCGACCGATATTTCAGGCGAACAGACAATCATGCCCTGGAGGCGGATCAAGTTCGACGAGATGGGCCAGAACAACGACGCGGACCCGGTGTTGCTGCAATATGTCGGCGGCAAGTTCGTCACGATCTTTCCGCCGCAGGCCGCCATCGCGGAGGCGATCTGGCCGATGAAGTGAAACGCTTTAACGCGGGAGACCGTAAACCGCGGCCGCCTTTTCACTCGTCACCAGGTCGCTTTCGACGTCGTCACGCACGCTCCCGGCTGCACGCTCGCGCGGATCGCCGATGCCGGCGCCGCCCGGCGTCATTACCACCAGCCGATCGTTCGCCGGCACCGTCTGAAAGCCCTTGCCGCGCAGCTTCTGTCCGGATTTGAGTCCGACATAACCGTTCTCGCCATTGCGGCCGCCGTCGCGTCCGCGCGGCGGATGATCGATGCGGTCGAACGCCGCCAGGATTTCGAACGGCTCATCGATGCCGCTGCCGACTTCGATGATCTGACCAAGGCCGCCGCGGGTACGGCCGGCGCCGCCGGAATCCGGACGCAGCTCCTTGCGCCAGAAGATCAGCGGAGTTTGCGTCTCGGCGATCTCGACCGGCGTACCGCGCACGCCGCTGGGGTAGGCGGTAGCTGACAGGCCGTCCTTGGCAAAACGCGCGCCGGTGCCGCCGTTACTGGTCACTGCCATCGAGAAGCCATAGTTGCCGCCGGCGCCGCTGCGC
This sequence comes from uncultured Alphaproteobacteria bacterium, assembly GCA_963752265.1. GTDB lineage: Bacteria > Pseudomonadota > Alphaproteobacteria > Rhizobiales > Xanthobacteraceae > Bradyrhizobium. The sequence goes on along the minus strand of CAVVZW010000082.1, from coordinate 34,265 downwards.
GTCTGTCCCCGCACATTCAGATTCCACAGGCAGGATGTTCCTTCGGCCGGCACCCGCTCGGGAATGATCTGGCGGAGACAGCCGAACACCACGTCGGGCAGCATTTGACCGATGATATGGCGTGACGACACCGGCGACGGCTTCAATGCATTGAGGATCGCACCCTCGGGCGCCGTCACCGTGAGCGGCGCCAGCGAACCGGCGTTGTTTGGAATTTGTGAAGCCACCACGCAGCCGAGACCGAACACGGTGTAGGCCGTGGTGTAGGACGCCGGAACGTTGATGCCGAACTTCGATGCGGCCGAGGTGCCGGCATAATCGACATGAATCCCGGTGGCCGAAATGGTCAGCGTCGCCGAAAGCGTGACGGGCTCGTCATAGCCGTCGACCACCATGTTGTTGCGCCAGACGCCTTTCGGCAGTTTGGCGATTTCGGCCAGCACCGCCTCGCGCGAGCGGTCGCAGATGTGATCGGCGATCTGATCGAGCGTGTCGAGACTGAACTCCTCCATCATCTCGACCAGGCGCTGGCAACCGACGTCGTTGCAGCCGGCGAGCGAATAGGTGTCGCCTTCGGTATCGATCGGCAATCGCGTGTTGCTGCGGATCATCGACATCAGGGTTTCGTTGACGACGCCCTGATCAATCAGCTTCAACATCGGGATGTAGAGCCCTTCCATGAAGACGTCGGTGGCATCCGGTCCAAAGCCGATGCCGCCGATATCCATCAAATGGCTGGTGCAGGAGAACAGCGCGACCAGTCTGCCGTCCTTGAAGCAGGGCGTGGTGACGACGAAATCGTTGAGATGGCCGGTCCCCATCCACGGATCGTTGGTGATGTAGGCGTCGCCCGGCTCCATCGTCTCAAGCGGGAAATGCGCGATGAAATGCTTCACTGATTCGGCCATGGAATTGACGTGGCCGGGCGTGCCGGTCACCGCCTGAGCGAGCATCCGTCCCTTTGCATCGAAGACGCCAGCCGAGAGATCTCCGCACTCGCGCACGATCGGGCTGAAAGCCGTGCGCAGCAGAACCTGCGCCTGCTCTTCGACCACGGCAATCAGCCGGTTCCACATGATCTGCAGATCGATGAGGTTCGCACCGCTTGTTTCGCTCATGATCAGGCTACCTTCCGCTCCATAACGATGCTGCCGGCGCCGTCGATATAGGCCTCGAAGCTCACCGCGACGAAGGTCGAGGTTTCATCTTCTGCGATCACGGCGGGACCTGCGATGGTCGCTCCCGGCGGCATCTGGTCGCGAAGATACATGGGAATTTCCACTACGTGTCCGGCCCGTCCGTCGAAAAACCTGCGACTACCTGCGGCTTTGCCGGCCGGCTTGCGCGTCACTTCCGCGATCCGCGCCGGGTTGCGTGGCTCGGTGGTCGCGAGCACCGACCAGCTCAGTACCTCGATCGCCGCGCCCGGGATCGGCCGCTCGAACAGTGCCGCGTAGTCCTTTTCGAAGGTCCGGCGCAGGCCGGCGAGATCCGCCTCGGTTAGCCGCCGGTTAGGCAACTCGACCGTGATCTCGTGGCCTTGTCCGACATAACGCATGAAGGCGCTGCGCCGCTCGCGCACCGGCATGCCGGCGGCGCCAGGCTCGACCAGAGCCCGGGCCTCGCTCGCGATTTCGTGCAGCAGATCGGAAACCGCCGCGGTATCGAATTCGTCCAGCCGAACATGACGGCTGCGCACCAGCTCATAGGCGATGGGGGCTGCAAGAAATCCCACGGCCGAGCCGACGCCGGCATTTGACGGCACGATCACCCGCGAGACGCCGATTCTCTCGGCGACGCGCGCGGCGTGCAGAGGCGCTGCGCCACCGAACGCAATTAACGTATGCTGACCCACGACAGCACCGCGTTCGACTGCGTGCACGCGGGCAGCGCTCGCCATGTTTTCGCACACGATCTCGTGCACGGCATAAGCGGCGGTTTCAGCAGCTAATCCCAGCGGCTCGCCGATGTCACGCAACAGCGCCTGCCGCGACAGCTCCGAACTGAGCTTGATGGTGCCGCCTGCGAAGGCGTCGGGATCGATCTTGCCAAGCGCGACATCCGCATCCGTCACGGTGGGATGGACGCCTCCGCGGCTATAGCAGGCGGGTCCAGGCTCGGACGATGCGCTCTCCGGTCCTACCGTGACACGCTTCAAGGCATCGACCCGAGCGATCGAACCGCCGCCGGCACCGATCTCGACCATTTCGATGACGGGAATACGTACCGGAAGGCCCGATCCCTTCAGAAAGCGAGCGGCGCGGTCGACCTCGAACACCCGCGACGTTTCCGGCTGATATTTCTCGATCAGACATATTTTTGCGGTGGTGCCCCCCATATCGAAGGACAATACCTTGCTCTCGCCAAGGCTCGCGGCGATCTGGCTTGCGAAAATAGCGCCGCCCGCGGGACCCGACTCCAGAAGACGCACCGGAAAGCGCCGCGCCGTCTCTATCGACGTGACACCACCGCCCGAGGTCACGAGATAGATGGCGCCGCGGAATTGCTGAACCTGCAAGGCTTCCGCCATGCGCCCGAGGTAGCCATCGATCAGAGGCTGAACATAGGCGTTTGCGACGGCCGTCGAGGTACGCTCATATTCGCGAATTTCGGGGCATACTGCCGATGACAGCGTCACCCTGATATCTCGCATCTCCGCTTGCAGGATCGAAGCGGCGCGCTGTTCGTGCACAGGATTGGCGTAGGCGTGGATAAAGGCGAACGCGATGCTCTCGATGTTTTGCGCGCGTAACTTTGGCACCAGGGCGCGCACGGCGGCTTCATCAAGGGGCAGTCTCACACCGCCGCGCGCGTCAACGCGCTCGGGCACAGTGAAGCGGAGAGAGCGCGGCACCAAAGGCTTTGGCTTGTCGATCGCGAGGTCGTATTGATCGTAGCGGCTTTCGGTGCCGATATCGAGCACGTCGCGAAAACCTTCGGTCGCGATCAGCGCCGTTTTCGCGCCCCGGCGCTCGATGATGGCGTTGGTTGCAAGTGTAGTGCCGTGAATAAAGACGTCGACGTCACTGATGTGGGCGCCGGCGTCGGCCAGGATGAGACGCATCCCGTCCAGCACCGCCTGCTCAGGGCGAGCGGCCGTCGTCAGCATCTTACGCGTCCTGCGATCCCGCCCGACGTCCAGCACAAAATCCGTGAACGTACCTCCGATATCGACGGCAAGCCGCACCTCGGCTCCGTCAAGCATTCCAGATCTCCGCAAACCGTCTGACGAACTGTTGCGAAGTATACAGCAATTTGTGTGCCAGCCCTTGCACCTGCGGCAGTGCACTCAGTCGTTTTTGTCAGGTGCGCCAGGGGTGTGGCTCCCACAAACTTGCGATTTGTTATGCCACAAACGATGGAAGCAATCGCGCGAGCGCCGAAGAGAGGTCGCATCCAGATCGTCGGCCAGTCGTTTCATCGGTCGTCGCTATGATCGTTCCGATAGCTACCTCGAAAGGCGTTGATTTCGAGGCTCAAGAAGCAAGGTCGGGACTGAAAAGCACCGTTGGCCACGGTTAAGCGCCTTACGCTTTCGGGGTGGGTCGGAAGGCATTGAAAATGCTTGTATCTTCGCCGCCCTCCGAGCGCACCACGTCTTCGGTCAGCGGACCCTAGTTCTGCTTACAGCCGCTAAGCGATTTTCCGGCAGCATCCATCAACTGATCGATCATTGGATTGGCGGGCTTCGGGTAGGCGATGGCGCACTTTCCGGTGTTGCTGCCTTGCCCCGCGCAGTCGCGGGCCTCGGCGAGATCGCCACAGTCCGGACACGCAGCTGCGTAAGTCGTGAAATCATCCCGCGCCAGATCGAACCTGCCGGAACGAAGGTAGGCGACGCCGCGCGGGAAAAGGGCCGAGCCGGGTGGAACCGGCTCCAGCTTGATTGAACTCGTGTAGTCCGTGATCGCGGCGTCGAAATCGCCCCGCGCCAGATAGGCGTCGCCGCGCGCCTCCCAGGTCGACCAGTCGGGAAATAATTTAGCGGCGCGGGTGAAATCCTCGATGGCGGCATCGAACTTTGATGAGCACGGCCAGGATCGAGAGCACCCTTCGCGTGCGCGAAATGGCCAAGGGTTGATCATCGAACATGGTTTGCCTCGTCTCGATTCGCCTTGGCCCGCAACGGCGAGATCAAATTTTCTTTTTTCACCTGAAGCCAGGCCAACAAGTCGGCTGACTTAGCCTTCTACCCCCTCACGCCACATCGCGATCAGCACCGCGAAGACCGCGGGACCAACGAACAGGCCGATCAGGCCGAAAGTGCTGAGGCCGCCGAAAATGCCGAGCAGCACGGCGATCGTCGGCAGCTCCGTGCGTTGGCTGATCAGCTTCGGCCGCACCAGATAGTCGGCGAGCGCGACCACCAGGGTGCCGAACACCACCAACTCGATCGCGACCGCGGTTTGCGACTGGAGCGCTCCCTCCTGCGCCGGAATATACAGCGCTGCGATCGCGCACCCGGTGTAGGCCAGCGGCGCACCGAGCGGGATCATGGAAAGGACGGCGGTCGTGAGACCGAGCAGCGCCGCATGTGTCAGTCCTGCCTCGTAATAGGCGCTGCCAAGCAGGACACCCTCGGCTAATCCGACAAGCACCAGACCGTTCACGGCGCCGCGCACCGCTTCAATGGCGCTTCTGCCGTGTTCCCCACCGATCGGGCCGAACAATCGTGTCGCGATCTTCTGCGAATTGTCCATGACGCGCTGGCCGTAGAGGTAGAGAAAGAACAGCGTGATGATCGTGAACAAGAGGATGTTCAACCGGCTTGCCACCGCGATACCGAGCGTGCCGGTCAAGCTGAACACCCCGCTTGCATCGAAATGAGCGAGCAACGTGCTGAGAAGCGTGGTGACGGCCCCGGGCTTCGTCACGTTATCCTGCCACCAGGCGGATACCTTCTGGCCAACGTAAGGCAAATCGTTCAGCCACGCCTGCGTCGTGACGAGCGCGTCCTTCGAATGATCAACCAGCCATTTCGCATCGATATGACGTGCGGCCTCGACCGCCTCGACACCGAGAACGACCAGCGGGACCACCAGCACCGCCGTAAAAACCAGCGTCAGCAGCGTCGCGATCGCGACGTTCCCCATCTTCTTGCTGGCCAGCCATTGCCGCACGGGCCATGTCGCGATGGCAAGCACGCCACCCCAGGCAAACGCCAACAGAAGCGCGCGCAGCATCCAGATGCCTAGCGCCGCGACGGCGACAATCAGCGCCATGCGCGCAATGCGTTGGATATCCCAGTCCGTGCCCACTTCGCTCCTCGTGCCGTCGATTGTTATACGGAAAGGCAGCGAAAGCTACCTGTTGAAGGATGAATTCGAGCGCTTTGTTTCCGCGCCGGAATCAGCGGCAGAAACCGCCGTGATCAGCGCGCTATGCGTGGGTGGTGCAGCTGCTGACGTCAACCTTTGTTTGTTTTTCATCGGCGGTCGAAAGATACCCAATCGGGCTGGGGATAGGCGGTATCGGCCTTGAAGGCAGGGATACGGCGGGGGTAAATGGATGCCGTAAATCCCAAGATTTCGAGCGCTGTCCCAAAGCGCCTATTGCCGCCGTGTCACGATGCCGATGTATGGCCCGTACCGGTTGCATCATCTTGCGGTCGACCGTGAAGTTTCCCTTCCCCCAGGGGCATTCGCTCCAGGTGTCCATGCTTGCATCGGATGGATGACGTACATGAAGTTTCTGAGCTATGCCTATCGGTTTGCTTCCAACTTCCTCTTCCTGGCAATGGTCTATTACAGCCTCAATTTCCTCGATAAATACAGCCAGCGCGCGATCGTGGCGATCATGGTGCTGATCTATGCCGGGATGCGGGCCGCCTCGGCGCTGCGTTCGTTCTACTTTTTTCAGCGCATCGAGCGGTTGGAGGCCGAAGCGCGCCGTCTGGCGGCGGCGGCCGGGGAGGGGCACTCCGCAAACTCGCAGCGCAAGCTCATCGTCAACGAGGTCTCCAACCTGCGCCATGCCGGCGAAATGAAATCCTATATTGACCTGCTGTTTCTCGCCTTTGTTGTTCTGTTGTGCGTGTCGAAGCTGGTGACGGAGTAAAACGTCAGACGTTTCTTTTCCGGACCTGAACCAGCCTCTTGACAGAGCCACGGCGGGCCGTCGCCGCGCTTCGCGTTTTTTGACGCGAAGCGTTGGACGCGCGGCCATGGCCTTGATCCCCGGCATGGGCAAGCCGCGCCGCGCGGACCATTGCTAGGCGTTGTCCCCTCCGCGAGAGCCGCCGGGTGCCTGTTTCGCGCGTGTTTGAAGCGACCGATTGAGCGTGATGCGAACCACGCGCGGCGTTTCGCAAAGTCACAGCCAGATTGCCCTGGACTTCGAACAGTTCCGGCGCGGGGGTTGGCAGTGTCGCGGCCGTGTTTTCCGGTGCGAGTTCTTGCGGTTCAGGCCAGGAGATGCTGGACAGAGATGCCTGACGCAGCATCGGCACTTCCTCCGTCGCGTCGAAGTCTGACCGTGCGGGGACCGGAAGGCCACCGAGGTCGGCGAAAACAAAATTCGGGACCTGCGGCCATCTGGCGATCGCATCCGGTGAGTGATGCAGCAACCATTCCTGAGGCTCGCTCGGCGTTGCCGGTCGCTCTGCGGTTGCGGGCACCACGTGGACGATGCGATAGCCGCGCGCTTTCAAGGTTTCCAGAATTCGAGGCAGGGCCGCGACGGTGCGCGCCTGGATATCGTGAAGCAGCAGAATGCCTTTTCCCTTGGCCTCGAGCCGGCTGATCGCAAGATCGTAGACGCGCGACGACGAAATATGCCGCCAGTCATCGGCGGGAAAATCAGCGCTCCAGACCTGGATTCCCAGCTCGGTGAGATATTTCTCCACATTGTCGGCCCGCATCAGCCCCGGGATTCGGAAGAATGGTGCTACCGCCTCGGCGTCGTCTCCGAGCGCCGCCTTCGTTGATGCGATGCCGTCGTCGATCTGCTGCTTGGCGCGCTCGATCGGCATGCAATTCATGTTCAAGGGATGGGTCTGGCTATGCGTCGCGATGGTGTGGCCCGCCGCGAGCAGTTTGCGCACGCCCTCGGGAGAAAACCGGGCCATCTCGCCGATGGTGAAGAAGGTGGCCTTCACGCATTCGGCAGCGAGAATTTCCAGAACCTTGTTGCTGTTGCGCGGCAGTGGCCCGTCATCGAACGTCAACACCACCTCGTGATCGGCAAGCGGCAGCGTCTCCCGATATTGCATGGTGCCGATGAGCGGATGTTCCCGCGGGTTGACCACCAGCGTGCGCGACGTTCCGAGCGCGTTCGGATGATCCGGGCAATCGGCGGCTACTGCGGCATGGGCGGCAAAACCGGCGAGGAGACCAAAAGCCACAGCGGTTTGCCGTAACCGAACATACACCCCGCCCATGAAAAAGCTTCCGTCACGCATGCCTGAAAACCGTATCCATCATGACATACCGCAATATGAATGCGGCCTGAATTCTCGAACATCCACACATCTTTACACTATACTCAGTGCTTGCCGGCAGCGGCAGGTTCAGCCGGTATGACATGGACGGTGTGATATCCGTTGTCGCGAAGATAGCGCAAGAAAGCCGGCAGCATCGCAGCCGTCCGGGCTTTGGTGTCGTGAAACAGGATAATTCCCTTGCCTTCGGCCTTGAGGCGCTCCGTGATCAGCTTCAATTCTTGCCGCGGCGTCATTCTTTCCCAGTCGCTCGCCCAAAGGTCGGCGCCAAACACAACAATTCCGCGCGATTGCAGGAGGTCGAGCGTCGAGGGTGTCGATTTAAAGTATGGGAAGCGGAAAAATGGCGTGGTTGGGGTCGTCGTTGCCGTTCCATGCAGCGCTGTTTCTACTGCCGAGATGCCGCGGTCGATATCTTGTCTTGCCGCCTCCAGGCTGATCCGTTTCGTGTAAGGATGTGACCAGGTGTGATGGGCGACGGTATGGCCCTGCGCGGCGATCTGGCGCACCAGGTCCGGATGTTCCGACGCCGATCTTCCGATCAGAAAGAAGGTTGCGTGCACGCATTCCTGGGCCAACGCCGCGATCACCCGCGAGGTTGTGACGGGCCTGGGGCCGTCATCGAAAGTCAGCACCACTTCGTGGTCTGCGAGCGGCAATGTCTGCGGAAAGCTTTTCAGCCCGACTCTGCGGCGTTGCCTTGGCATCTACCACCAAAATCCGCGACGTGCCGAGCGTATTTGGACGCGGGCATTGGGTCGCTTGCGTGGTCGCGGCGAGCGCCAGCCAGATCAGGATACCCGACAACCACGTGATTGGCCCTTGGTGTCGTCGTTGGAATAGGGATGAATTGCTTTGGTGCATGAAAAGAAGCTCAGATGACTTTGGAATGTCTGTCAAACCGGACCGCCTCCGGCTGTGAAAAGTATCGTTAATCGACTCTTAACGCGCATCACGCACACTTCGGACGATCAGGGCCCATCGTTTTCACAGTTTGTGGTCCGCAATTCACGTCAGATGGGGCGAGAATGCAGCGCCTTCGGCTAAAGGCAGACGGACGAATTGTCGAATTGAGAGACGGGCAGGAGTTTCCGCTGGCGCCGGTCGTGGACGCCGCTGCTCCACCGGCGAGTGCCGTCGCGGTTTCCATCGCGGCCGAGCGAGCCGAGGGAGGTACGCAGCCCGCGGTGCGCGATCTCCGCCGCCGCGCTTGCCTGACGCAGATGGAATTCGCAAGCCGGCTGGGCGTTCCAGTCGAGACCATCCGCAACTGGGAGCAGGGCAAGCGGATGCCACGCGGTCCGGCGAGGGCGCTGTTGGCCGTCATTGCCCACGCGCCCGAGATGGTGTTTTCGGCGCTTGCCAAATCCTGATCGCTGAGCGAGCGCTTATAAAGCCCAGTTCTCAGATCAACTTCCCATCGCCTGCCAGGCGCTGGAAGCAAATTGCCGGCGCCAGGTGACGATCACCACGGCCGCCGTCGTCGCAAATAAAACCCAGGGGCTGACAAACCAGCCGAGATAGCCGAGTGCGAAAAAGAACGCGCGCTGTCCACGGTTGAAATGCCGGCCCGCCGCCTCGAACAATCGCGTGGTTCTGATCACATGCGCTTCAGCCTGCGGGGTGTCGCGCTGCGAGGCCGGCGGCATCGACCCGAGCAGAATGGCCACATAGTTGAACAGCCGGTAAGCCCAGGCGAATTTGAAGAACGTATAGATGAAAATCAGAACCAGTCCGACGCATTTGATTTCCCACAGCGCCGGCGGCGGGCTGATATCGATCGGAAGCGCCTTCAATACGGCCAAAGCTTCACTGGTGGAACGTAGCAGCGCCAGTGCGCCACCGACCGCAATCAGGCTGGTGGAAGCGAAAAAGGCGGTGCCGTTCTGCAACGACCCCAGGATCTGCATGTCGACCATGCGGGCATCGCGGTCGAGCAAGCGGCGGATCCACACCTCACGATAGACATGCATGCGGGCCGACAGGCTGTTGCGCCCGTAGGCGCTGTGTTCGAGGGTGAGCGCATACACCGTCCACTCCAGAACGAAAAAGCCGACCGCCAGGATATCGACGAGATAAGCGCGCATATGCAGTCCTTGTTGAGGGCGCACCGATGCTGCCACGATAGTTGTCTGATTCCAACATTCGCGTCTCTCCGCAGCGCCTTGAAAGCGCGCCGGGCGGCGTGGCACACTTGCAGCTCAGTGGAGCAACTACAAAATGACCTTGAGGCTCGTGATCGGCAACAAGAATTATTCGTCGTGGTCGATGCGGCCATGGCTTGCGCTTCGCGCCAACGATATTCCGTTCGAGGAAGTTTTCATCCCGCTCTATACGGGCGCAACGGACAAGCAGCGGATTCTCGACGTCTCCCGCTCCGGCAAGGTGCCGGTGCTGGTCGATGGCGACGTCACCATCTGGGATTCACTTGCGATCATTGAATACGTCGCCGAGCGTTTTCCGGAAAAGCGGCTGTGGCCCGAACATCCCGCCCACCGCGCGCACGCGCGCTCGGTTTCCGCCGAGATGCATTCGGGTTTTGTCGCGCTTCGCAACGAATGCGGCATGAACCTGCATCGGCCGGTTCGCGCGATCGAACTGTCGGCGGATGCTCGCGCCAACGTCGCGCGCATTCAGGATATCTGGCGCGAGTGCCGCGAACGCTTCGGGCAGTCCGGGCCGTTCCTGTTCGGCGCTTTTGGCGCCGCGGATGCCATGTTCGCGCCGGTGGTGCATCGGTTCCGCACCTATGCGATCGCCGTGACAAAAGAGACGCAACGCTACATGGACACGATGATCGCGTTGCCGGCTTTCGCGGAATGGACCAAAGCCGGACTTGCGGAGACGATTGTCATCGAAAAATTCGAGACGCCCTGACTCCTGTGATTCGAAAGCGAGCTTCGGTTCCCCGGTTATTTTTTCCCTATTCGTTTGGAGCTCGCCGATTTCACTTTTACACTTTTTTGAAACTGATTGCTCTTGCCATCGTTAGCCCGCGCGAATTCTTTGTTGGGGATGTACGATGATCGGAAGAGGGTACTTGTCGCGTCAGGCGTTCGCGCTGTTGAGTTTCGCTCGGGCCACAGGGAACCCCGAACTTGCGGCATTGCTGGTCGAGAAAGCTGCCAGCTTTAAATTGCAAGCCGATGAAATCGTGCCGTCCGGCGACATCAGTCCGAGAGCGCCTGACGTAGAAACGATTCCTCCATCCCGCACCGGCTGACACGCGATTGCCGCATCTCTCTGATGTGATGGATTTATGATGAGGCGCTCTGGTGAGCAGCGCATCGTCAAATCCGTTCCGTCTGCCGGATTCGACGCTTGACCGGACCTAGCAAAAGCGGTCTGAATCCCATTGCGGGTTTCGGTATTCAGCCCAAAGGGGTTTGATCATGGGTATTCTTGATTCATTGGAAAATTCACCGGCTTTCAAAGGCGCGCTTGGCCAGTTGGGGGCTGCGGTGCTGCCCGCCGTGCTTGGTGAAGTGATGGGTAACGGCGGACAGGGAGGTCTGAACGCTATTGTTGCCAAACTGCAGCAGGCGGGTCTCGGCGATCAGGTGAAGTCCTGGCTTGGCAATGGGGAGAATCTCCCAATCACCGCGGAACAGCTGCAGCAGGTTCTGGGTAACGACACGGTCAAGCAGCTCGCCGCCAAATACAACATTCCGGTCGATCAGATCAGCCAGATCCTGGCGCAGCAGCTGCCGAAGGCGGTCGATCACGCGAGCCCGGACGGGAAGCTGCCGCACACGGCCTGATTTTCGAAACAAGAGTTTCGTCGACCGCCGGGATGCAACGCCTGGCGGTATCATTTGCTTGATTGAACCTCTGGTTCCGAAGCGGGCTCGCCACCTCTCCGGGCCGCCCGCGCTGCACGGCCAATGCGCCCGTGCCGCTCGTTTATCTAACTGAAAATCCTGCAAAATTATCGCATTTGCCATGTCTGGAACGCGCTGGCCAAAAAGTTTGGCTGCGTGCTATATAACCTTTTGTTTCAGTCAGCCGGCGCAAGCGGGACCGAAGGCGGCAGCTGACGTTTTTGCGTATGGAGAGGGCGTTGAGCCATAAATATAGGGTCGGAGAGACCGTCTATTTTACCGCCAGCAACGTTGCACGTCCGGCCGCCAGCGGAACTTATGAGGTGATCCGCCTGCTTCCGACCGACGGGGACGACTGCCAATACCGGATCAAAAGCTCCACCGAGGCGTTCGAGCGTGTAGCCAAGGAAAGTCAGCTCGCACTTTCTTGACGTGTCGCGCCGAGTGATGAAGCAGAGTTCCGCTTCGTCCGCCGTCAAAAGGCCCGGTTCGCAGAAATAGGTGGCCAAGCTGATCTGGCGGTTTTGGAATTCCGCACCATGGTTCTGTTCCGCCGTGCGGATTTCCGAACCAGGTAGTGCTAGCTATTGCTATTGTCCTTTAGTTTTGGCCGTCACACTAGAGGAACATCGCGCATGAATTGGGCTTGGGCCAACACGCTCGATCAGGTGTGGCGCTCTCCTGCATTTCCGTTGTGGCTGACCGTGGCCGCTGCGGGATTTTTCGCCGTCATTGTGCTTGCCACCTTGTCGCGGGCAGAGAAGTCGGTGGCGAACGGCGCGCTGACCATCATCACGCTGTTGGCCGTTGGGGTTGCTCTCGCCGCAACCACTCGCGGTCTTGCTCCAGGTGGTTCCGGCGCGACCGAGGACAGCCGATCTTCTTCGGTGGCAACAGCCAGTCTGCCAGCGCTGGCCTGCGTTGACGATCTGGCCGGAGATTTGGTTTTATCCGCTTGTGAGAGGGCGGTGTTCGGTTCCCCCGAAGCAACCGCTGCGGCACTTTCCTACGCCGCCCGCCAGATCAGCCGCTTGACCAGTCTTGGCGACGTGGCGGCCGCCAACAAGAGCATGACGCCCGAGCTTGAGGCGCTGCGCCGTTCGGTAGAGCGCGACCGATATGGGCTGATGGCCGAGGTGCTGGCAGTTCGCGAGCATTGTACGCCGACGAATTGTGCCGCGTTCAGATCCCTGACGGACAGCCGCCAGGTCTCGGCCAATATCAGCGAGCAAACCTATGAGGGTTTTGTCGGGCGGCATTCGATCGCCTGGAACGCGCCGGCAGCCTCGCTCGTCCCGCCGGTTGCGGCGCTCATTCCGGGTGTGCCGACGGGCAAGCCGACCAACGCGGAGTTTCCGAGCGCCGCTTCGACGCCACCAGTGAGCATCATGACGCCGGAACCGACCACGGCATCGGCTTCGCGTCCGGCGGCGCCATCGGCTGCCACGCCGTCACCGAAGCCGGCGGTAACGGCATCGCCAACGGTGGCGGCGGCCAAGAAACAGCCGGCGCCGAAACCCGCCCGGGCGCCGACGCCAGCTCCGGCCGTCTCCCAAGCGCCGGCTGCGGATTCCACTGACTGAACTTAAGGCCTGTGCGCAGGTCTGACATTCGCTTGACGAACCGGCGTCCAGGCCGATAGCGAGGGTCAAATCCACCGTTCGCGTTGACATAAAGAAAACATGCCGCTTCATCTGATCAAACTTTCCGTCGGCGCCGATTCCGTGAAGGATCTCAAGGGTTGGATCGCCGATCGCATCAAGCTCGCCAAAAGCAAAGGCCAGCCGGCCCATCACATCCACATCACGCGAATGACGCCCAAGCGCGTCGAGGAACTGCTGGCAGGCGGCTCGATCTATTGGGTTATTCGTGGCGAAATCGCCGCGCGCGAAAAGCTGATCGCCATCGAGCCGTTTCGCGACAAGGACGGCATCGGCCGTTGCCGCCTTGTGATGCAGCCGAAGCTGATTTCGGTTTCGCCGCGTCCGATGCGGGCCTTCCAGGGCTGGCGGTATTTCGAGGAAAGCTCCGCGCCGCCCGATCTCACCAAGTCGGCGGCTTCCAGTGTTGCCGCGATGCCCGAGCCGATGCGTCGCGAACTGCGCGACCTGGGGCTGCTCTAGGTTTCGTTAAACTGCGATATTGTCAGACCGCGATATTGTCGATCAGCCTGGTCGTTCCGATTTTGGCGGCGACCAGAATGCGCAACGGCCCATCCTTCGTTGACGTAACAGGCGCCAGCGTTTCGGCGTGCCTCGTCTCGAAATAATCCACCGAAAATCCGGCAGCCGCGATCGTCTCGATGGCGCTGGCCTGTGCGGTACGAACGTCCTCTCCACTGCGCAGGCGGCGTGCCGTTTCTTTCATGGCATGGAACAGAACCGGGGCGGCGCGGCGTTCCGCGGGCGACAGATAGACGTTGCGCGAGGACATCGCGAGGCCATCCCGCTCGCGCACGGTTTTGGAACCGACCACCTTGACGCCAAGGTCAAGGTCGGCAGCCATCCGCGCCACCACCCGCAATTGCTGAAAATCCTTTTCGCCGAAGACGGCGACATCGGGCCGGCATTGTGTAAATAATTTGCCGACCACGGTGGCAACACCGCCAAAGAAATGCGGCCGGAAGCGGTCCTCGAGGTCCGCCAATGCCGGCCCATCCGTGATAATACGGCTCGCGAAGCCGTCGGGGTACATCGTTTTAACGTCGGGATTCCAGATCAGATCGACGCCCTCAGCCGTCAGTTTGACGAGGTCGGCCTTCCAGGTTCGCGGGTAAGATCCGAAATCTTCCGACGGCGCAAACTGGGTGGGGTTGACGAAGACCGATACCACGACCCTTTGGGCGCGCCGCTTTGCCAGCCGCACCAGCGACACATGGCCGTCATGGAGTGCTCCCATGGTCGGCACCAGCGCGATTGTGGCTTTCCTCGCACGAAGATCGTCGAGCGCGCGACGCAGCGCGGGGATTGTGCGGGCGATCATGGGGCGTGATGGCATCGGGTCTCGATCTTCGAGGGAGGAGCGATAGGTGCGTTGTCGCGGCAGCGGTCCGACTCTATCAAGCTCTGCGGCTTGTCGCCAAGCATTGCGCGAACCTGCTCACACCGGCGGCGATTGAACCTGCGGTCGGACGCTGACGCCTCATCCTGGTGCAGGACGCATGCGATTCACCATGCAGGCAGTCTCGACAGCAATTCGCGACGAGGTTTGCGCATTTAACTTGACCGCGCATGCGCGTAATTTGAAGATAACGAAAGGGGGGTTGATGCATGTTGCTCCAGACTAGTCAGGGTCAATCGGGCTCGGCTCATGTCGTTGTGCTGGGCAACGAAAAAGGCGGTTCGGGGAAATCCACCACGGCGCTGCATATCGCGGTTGCCCTGCTGAAGGCCGGTCAGCGCGTCGCCACCATTGACCTCGATTGCCGCCAGCAAAGCTTCACCCGCTACATCAACAATCGCCGCGCTTGGGCGAATCGGACCGGTCTCGATCTCGAGATTCCGGTGCATCGCTGCGTCAAGCTCGGCCAGACCATGCAGATCGCCGAAAACGAGATAACCGAATTCGAGCAGTTCGAGGAATCGGTGAGGGTGGTCGAACACAGTTTCGATTTCATCGTGATCGATACTCCAGGTTCCGACAGCTATCTCATGAGGCTGGCGCATTCGATGGCCGATACGCTGGTCACCCCGATCAACGACAGCTTTCTCGATTTCGATGTGCTCGGAACCGTCGATCCCGAGACATATTCGGTCACCGGCGAAAGCCACTATGCGGAAATGGTGCGCGATACCCGGCGCAAGCGCCGCCAGATCGACGGTGTCAGCACCGACTGGATCGTGGTTCGTAACCGTTTGTCTATGCTGGGGTCGCGCAACAAGCAGCTTGTCGCCGACGGGCTGAAGGAGTTGTCGTTGCGGCTTGGCTTTCGTTCGGTCGACGGGTTTGCCGAGCGTGTGGTGTATCGCGAATTCTTCCCGCGCGGTCTGACGGCGCTTGACGATCTCGACGAGGAAACGCTAGGCACCCGGCCGAACCTCGGGCACGTGACGGCGCGCGAGGAAGTCACGAGCCTGTTGCGCCAACTCAAATTACCGCTGGATGAACGCGGCCGTCGCCGCGCCGCCAACCGCGCCGAGTGGTTCAATCAGGTCGACAAGCCGCTGGAGCTCCACGACATCATCGGCGCCTGACCTTTTTGCTTCCGAGCTGCACTCGAGGGGGATGGCGGGCGCGGATGAAGCTCGCGCAAGCCGCCGAACTTTCCTTCAAAATTTTTGCATCCCGCTCATCGCCCGTTTACCAGGGCCTTGTTTTACCGCACCTTTACCCAAGATCTGAACCGGCTTTTGACCCTTGGACGTCCATCTCTGCGCGGGTTCGGCGGGTCTTTCCCAGGGTTCCCAATGCCTATGGATTGGTGCGTCGCACAACGATCGGGCGGCGGAATACCAACATTTAGTCTTTCCGTCACGCGAGTGTGAATTATATTAAGAACGTGTGAAGCCGTATCCTGCCCTGAATTCAGGCAACTGAAACGGTCCCACAGAGGACGAACATGAAACGTGGATTTGCCGTTCTGCTCTCACTCTCTGTGTTGTGTGCGGTTGGTTATTTCACCGCCAGCAAGTGGGCGATCCGTCATGAGACGCTGATGTTTCATGATGCTACGCGCGGCGGCCGGCCGGTCGCCATTGACGTCGCTGTTCGCCGCGACCGCGAATTGCAGGCGGATGCCGGTTTGATCAAGTTGCCGGTGGCTATCCTAAATCACGGCAACACCGTCAAATTCACCGAATATTCCTTCCTCGCGAATCTCTTCGCCGCCCGCGGATACATGGTGGCGAGTATCCAGCATGATCTCGAAAGCGATGCGCCGCTGGTGACCAAGGTTGGCGAACTCTATGTTGGGCGTCTGCCGCAATATCATCGGGGTGTCGCCAATATCCGCTTTGCGATCGATGAATTGAAGAAGGTCCAGCCCAACGCCGATTACGACCACCTGACCATGATCGGGCATTCGAACGGCGGTGACATCTCAATGTATTTCGCCAAGCTTTATCCTGACCAGATCAAGAAAGTCGTGACGCTCGATAATCTGCGCGTGCCGTTCATGACCGATGGCCGGTTCAAGATTATCTCTTTCCGCTCGAAGGACCCGGTGTTCAAGCCCGATCCTGGCGTAATTCCCGACGACGATATTTGCGCCAAGGCTGGAATCACGGTGGTTCGCACTTCCTTCCAGCACAACGACATGCGTGATACCGGCCCCGACGAAGCCAAGTCGGCGATCCAGGACATGCTGGACAAGATGCTGGACGACGAAAGCCCGCTCCGGGCGGTCGATACCGCCAGCTCGCCGCCTGTCATGACCGAGGCCGGGCCGGTTTCGCCCTATGCGCCGGTTGCGCATAACTGATCGCAGACTAATCCGCTAACCGATCGGTACTTGACGGTTCAGTTCGTCCGGCTATCTCGGCTTGACGCTACGATACCGGACGCCGGCTTTAGTGAAAGTTGTCCGCCCAGGCGACTTCGTCGTGGCTATTTCGTCGTAGCGATTTCGGCAACCGCCTTGAGTACGGCCGTCAGATTATTCGCCACGGTTTCAGCCCCGCTTACACCATGCCGCGCCGTGAGCCACACTGGATCGTTCCAGGAAAGCCACGTGTCGCCAACGGCGTCCTGCCAAACCAGCGCCTTGAGCGGAAGGTCGATCCCGATCGTCTGCACGGCTTGCATCAACGGTGTGCCGCCTTTGGCATTTCCGAAGATCAGAACTTCAGTCGGCCGCAACGAAAGCCCGGCGGCCGACGCGCCCCTGGCGTGATCGATCCGGGCAAAGACGGTCAGGCCCTTGGCTTTGACGGCAGCTTCCAACCTGTTCATCGTCTCTTGAGGCGAATGGCTGCTTTTGATGGTCGTCAAACCCTGCACTGCCATGGCTTGCGCTCCCTTGCTTCCGTGGCCCTGGCTGGAATGATAAGCGGCACGCTGTCGCAGCGCCAACGCGCTTTTGCGACATACGCCGCAGGATGGTGGGGACCGGTGTGCTTTTTTCTTCTGCAGCAACTATATTGCGGTGATGCCCATGCTGATTGCAGGCGTCGTCGCCGTCATCGTTCTCTATTCGCTGTTGCAAATGTTTCGTGCGGCCAATCCGGCCATGCTTGCGCGCGCCACCAAGATCGGCGGCGGTGTGCTGGCGCTGCTGGTTGCCGTGGCCATCGGTATCAAGGGTGGGCTTGCGGTCGCCGTCCCGCTCGGTCTTTTTGGCGCGGGGCTGTTGGGCTGGACGCCGCTCGGAGCGTTCGGCGCTCGGCTATTTGAACGCTATCAGTACCGCGGGCTTTCCGGTGGGCGTCAGGACGCGCAAGGAGACGCGGCAGGCCGGCAACGCGGCGCGGCGCTTGGCGGCAAAATGACGGACGAGGAGGCTTATCAGATCCTTGGCCTGAAGCCGGGGGCGGGGCGCGACGAGATCGGCCGGGCTCACCGCGCGCTCATGAAGAAACTGCATCCCGACCAGGGGGGGCCGACGTACCTCGCGGCCCGGGTAAACGAGGCCAAAGAGGTTTTGCTTCGCACGCATCACAACTAACTCCGGAACGCCACCAAACGCTGAAAGCCGCGGGGCCGCTGCTTTTCCTCCGTTCGACGCCGTGATCGTCCGCCGTTATCCGGCGTGACTTACTTCCCCCTCAAGGCTTAACCGCAAAGTCTTGACGAGAAGTTTGCAAACGAAACGGGCGGCCTCAAAAAAGGACCGCCCGTGCGCCGAATGCTTCGGTTAGTTAGTTGCGAAACGTCATGCAGGAAATGTCGCTGCGCTTGAGCGTGCGGCATATCGTTTCGGCCTGATCATGGTCGAGGCCGGCAAAACGGGCCCGGAACAATGTCCGATCGCCCTTGGCGACCTGCTCGGTGAACGAATCGGCCTTGTTGAGCAAGCCATGGGCCTGGCTGCGGGCAGCCTCGATACGCTGGCGTGCTTCGCTTTCGCTCTCAAGCGCGCCGACCTGAACGATCCATCCCGTATGCGTGGTTTCCGGCTTGGCGGGAGGGCTCGGCGGTGCGGCGGCCAACTGCGGCGGCGGAAGAGGGGCTACGTAGGCCATCGCTTGCGACGGCGAAGAGGACGCAACGCTGGAGGCTGGCAGCGTGCCAAGGGTGCCCTTGCCGGTGCCGTGACCCGGCGGCTGAGGCGGCAGTTCGGTATTTGTGACGTTGGGCCTGACGACGTCGGCCTTCGCGACGACCGCATTGGAGGTCTCGGCGACGTCGGACCGCGCCGGTATGGCGCTGGTGACGGGCGGGGCCGGCTGGGCGGGACCGGCGGCGGCGAATTTGACCTGTCCGGCCTTGATCTGGACGGTCTTGACCTTGACGGGCTTCATCGGTTCGGACGAGCCGGGGATGGCCGAGATCGGCTGGGTCTGGATCACGTTGCCACTGAGGGGGGCGGGTTCGCTCTTGGTAAGTTCGCTCTTGGCATCAGACTTGATCGACGATGAGTTGGCCCTTGCTTGCAACATCAGCGAAGCGGCAGCCGCCGGTCGCTGTGGGGTCGGCGCGATCGAAACCGGAGCCGATTGAACCGGTGAGGGTGTCACGGCCGGCGGCGCGTCCTGCGCGTCGTCCGCGACGTCCATAGTGGCGTTTGACGGACCGCGTTCAGTGATCGCGGCGACCGTGCGCCTCGTCGAGGCTTTTTCGAGATTTTCGGCGAGAAGGCTGCGCATGATGGCATCGCGCGAGCCGCCGCTGCGGCCGCCCATCACCACGCCCACCAGATGGCGGTTGCCTCTGCGCATCGAGGTGACGAGATTGAAACCGGAAGCGCGCGTATAGCCCGTCTTGATTTCATCGACGCCCTCGACCGATCCCAGGAGATGGTTGTGGTTGGCGATCGAATGGCCGCGGAAGGTGAACTCCGCCGTCGAAAAATAGCGATAGTAGCGCGGGAACCGGTCCTGAATTGCGCGGCCCAGCGTCGCCTGATCGCGTGCGCTCGTCACTTGCGCGTCATCAGGCAGTCCCGATGCGTTGCGATAGACCGTTTTGCTCATCCCGAGCATGTGGGCCTTGCGGGTCATCAGCTCGGCGAAATCGTCTTCGTCACCGGCCAGCGCCTCGGCGATCACGACGGCGGCGTCATTGGCTGAGCGCGTCACCAATCCCTTGATCGCGTCTTCGACGCGGATGGTCTGGCCCGGCATCAAACCGAGTTTGGTCGGGTCCTGCTCGGAGGCGTGTTTTGACACCGGCATTTCGGAATCGAGCTTGATCTTGCCGGCGTCGAGGCGCTCGAACAGCAGATAAAGCGTCATGATTTTGGTGAGCGAGGCGGGATGGCGGCTGCCGTCGGGATTGCTCGACGAAAGCGTCGCGCCGGAATTGGCGTCTACGATGATCTGGGAGAAAGCCGGGCTGAAGCTGTCTTCCGCCGATTCCTCGCGGTGGTGGCGGACATGGTGATGATAATTGTGCCGGTAATGGCGTGCTTCAGCGATGTCGGTGGTGAAAGTGACCGCGGCTGTGATCGCGGCAAACCCGAAAAAACAAACCCGCAGCTGAAGCGAGGCTACCAAGCTGGTCCGAAGCATGCACTTTCCCGTCCCATTTTCTGTCTTGATCACTGCTTCGTGAGGCCAAATTATGCCCGACGGCCGGTGACCCTTCCCTGTTCAGAAGCCGACTAAGCGGCTGTTTCCGCTCCACGGCCGACAGTCCGCTTTTCTAGCTAAGACGCTGTTCATAAATAGATTTCCGAGCCTGCCCTGAACCAGGCAAACCAGAGGACTCAGGGTAGGGGGCGGGGGTTTCCAAATGATTAAGAAAGGCTTGCGGGAATGTGCAGGATTCCAAGATTTCCCGGATAACAATAGTCGTTTATTGTGCGACGCACAATCGGGGTTGAGGGCTGATGCGGCTGCCCAGCTGCTCGTCGGCGAATGGCTCGGGAGAGCGGCCCAAACCAGGGTCACCCGGCGCGAAACACCGGAGGGCTCTGTCGGAGGCCAGGAAACCGGGCGGCTGTCGAAGAGACTACAAAGCGGACCGCGAAGCGACCACTTGGGACCGCCGAATCACGGCGAAAGCTAAATTCAAAAAACCGACGCGTGGAAGTGACGCGCTGGCCGTCACCGCCCGCTTTGTCAAAGCGGACCGAATTGACTAAGCTCCTTGGCGGGCACATCCGGGAATTGGGTTTGCCGCAAGCCGGGCGATGGCGACCAAGCGACCTTTGAATATTCTACGAGCTTGCGGCCGGGCAACACTGGACCCATATTCTTGTTCGCGCCGCGGGCCGGCTTTCGTCAGAGGACTTCAAACACTTCAGTCATGTTACGCTTGATTACCAGCCCCGATCCGCAGCCGTCGCCGATCGCCGCGCTCTCGCCTCGAATGGCCAACGATGACAACCGGGCTGGGGGAACCGGCGGCCCGGCGACTTCGGTTATCACGAAGGTCAAGCCGAAGACCAAACGGCCCAATCTCTACCGCGTCCTGATTTTGAACGACGACTACACGCCGATGGAGTTTGTGGTTCTTGTGCTGGAGAAGTTCTTCCAGAAAGATCTTGAGGCTGCGACCAAGATCATGCTGCACGTCCATCATAACGGCATCGGAGAGTGCGGCATTTTCACCTACGAAATCGCCGAAACGAAAGTAACTCAGGTGATGGATTTCGCGCGCAAGCACCAGCATCCCCTGCAATGCGTGATGGAAAAGAAGTGAAGCCGCGCCCCGGCCAAAAGGCCGGCTTTTACCTATTCCAGTTTTTCACAGCTTGAAATCGGAACGGGTCTTGCATCCACCTGGATAGGTTAACCCGGACAATCACGGGTCAAAACCGTCTCCTCACGTCGCCGTGCGGGAGAACTATGTGAACCGGTCTTCCGCCACGATCGGGCGCAACTATATATGACAAAGGTTGTTGTTGCCTGACAGGCCAACGGCGATCATGATGGCCGGGGGCCATAGAGGACGCGAATGCCGACTTTTTCCCAAAGCCTAGAACAATCCCTGCATCGTGCGCTGGCGATTGCAAACGAACGTCACCATCAATATGCGACGCTCGAACATCTGTTGCTGTCGTTGATCGATGACAGCGATGCCGCCGCTGTGATGCGCGCATGCAGCGTCGATCTCGACAAGCTGCGCTCCAGCCTCGTCAACTATCTCGAGACTGAATTTGAAAATCTGGTGACGGATGGCGCCGACGATGCCAAGCCGACCGCCGGCTTTCAGCGCGTGATCCAGCGCGCGGTCATTCACGTGCAGTCCTCAGGGCGCGAGGAAGTCACCGGCGCCAATGTGCTGATCGCGATCTTCGCCGAGCGCGAAAGCCACGCCGCCTATTTCCTGCAAGAGCAGGACATGACGCGTTACGACGCGGTCAACTACATCAGCCACGGCATCGCCAAGCGGCCCGGCGTGTCGGAAGCCCGGCCAGTCCGCGGTGTCGATGAAGAGACCGAGACCAAGGGCAATGAAGATTCCAAGAAGAAGGGCGAGGCGCTCGAGACCTATTGCGTCAACCTCAACAAGAAGGCGCGCGACGGCAAGATTGATCCGGTGATCGGCCGTAACGCGGAAATCAACCGTGCGATTCAGGTGCTCTGCCGCCGGCAGAAAAACAATCCGCTGTTCGTCGGCGAAGCCGGCGTCGGCAAGACCGCGATTGCGGAAGGGCTTGCCAAGCGCATTGTCGATAGCGAAGTCCCGGAAGTGCTGTCGGCGGCGACGGTGTTCTCGCTCGACATGGGCACGCTGCTCGCCGGCACGCGTTATCGCGGCGACTTCGAAGAGCGCTTGAAGCAGGTGCTCAAGGAACTCGAGGCGCATCCGAACGCCATCCTGTTCATCGACGAGATCCACACCGTGATCGGCGCGGGAGCTACTTCCGGCGGCGCGATGGATGCGTCCAACCTGCTGAAGCCGGCATTGGCGTCAGGCACAATCCGTTGCATGGGCTCCACGACCTACAAGGAGTACCGCCAGCACTTCGAGAAGGACCGCGCGCTGGTGCGGCGCTTCCAGAAGATCGACGTCAACGAGCCGACGGTGGAGGACGCGATCGCGATCCTCAAGGGCCTGAAGCCCTATTTCGAGGACTATCACCGGCTGAAATACACCAACGAGGCCATTGAGGCCGCGGTGCAGCTGTCGTCGCGGTATATCCACGACCGCAAATTGCCCGACAAGGCGATCGACGTGATCGACGAATCCGGCGCGGCGCAGATGCTGGTGGCCGAGAACAAGCGCAAGAAGACCATCGGCATCAAGGAAATCGAAACCACCATCGCTACGATGGCGCGGATTCCGCCCAAGAGTGTTTCGAAGGACGACGCGGAAGTTCTCAAGCACCTCGAACAAACTCTGAAACGGGTGGTGTTCGGCCAGGACAAGGCGATTGAGTCGCTTTCGGCCTCGATCAAGCTTGCGCGTGCCGGCTTGCGCGAGCCGGAGAAGCCGATCGGCAGTTATCTGTTTTCAGGTCCGACCGGCGTCGGCAAAACCGAGGTGGCCAAGCAGTTGGCGGCTTCGCTTGGCGTTGAGCTTTTACGCTTCGACATGTCCGAATATATGGAGCGGCATACCGTGTCGCGCCTGATCGGCGCGCCTCCCGGCTATGTCGGCTTCGACCAGGGCGGTCTTCTCACCGATGGCGTCGATCAGCACCCGCATTGCGTGGTGTTGCTCGACGAAATCGAGAAGGCGCATCCCGATCTCTACAACGTGCTGCTCCAGATCATGGACCACGGCCGGCTCACCGACCATAACGGCAAGCAGGTCAACTTCCGCAACGTGATCCTGATCATGACCACGAATGCGGGCGCGGCCGATCTGGCGCGTCAGGCGTTCGGGTTCACCCGCTCAAAACGGGAAGGCGACGATCACGAAGCGATCAACCGCCAGTTCGCGCCGGAATTCCGCAACCGTCTCGATGCCATTGTCTCGTTCGCGCATCTCAATGCGGATGTGATCGGCATGGTGGTGGAAAAGTTCGTGCTTCAGCTCGAGGCGCAGCTTGCCGACCGCGACGTCACGATCGAATTGTCCGAACCCGCCAAAGCCTGGCTGGTGCAGCACGGTTATGATGAGCAGATGGGCGCGCGGCCGATGGCTCGCATCATCCAGGAGCACATCAAGAAGCCGCTGGCCGACGAGGTGCTGTTCGGCAAGCTGAAGGGCGGTGGTCACGTCCGCGTCGTGCTGGTCAAGGACGAGGCAACGTCTCAGGACAAGATCGGCTTCGACTTTGTCGAGGGCCCGGTCACGCCAAAGCCGGAGAAATTGCCCGGCGCGCGCAAGCGCACTGTGCCGCGCAAGCCAAAGCCGAACGGTCCCAGTGGCGGCGGGTCAAAGGGTGCGTCCTCCCGAGTTCCGCTGGTCAAGGCCTGAGGCGGTCGAAGTCAACGAAATCAGCCGGCGCATCGCGCCGGCTTTTTTGTTAAGTAAGGCTGGCCACAGGCCACCCGGGAAACGAACATGATCATCGAAAATCAGGCCATGGTGACGGAAGCGGTCGAAGCGGCGGTTTCCCGCGTTGAGGATCAGCGCTTGCGCGAAATCCTTCTGGCGCTGGTTCGGCACCTTCATGGATTTGTGCGTGACGTGCGTTTGACCGAACGCGAGTTCGGCGACGCGGTGCGGTTCATCGCCGCCATGGGGCACAAGACGACCGATTCCCACAACGAGGTGATGCTGATGGCGGGTTCGCTCGGCGTGTCGCCGCTGGTTTGTCTGCTTAACAATGGCAATCACGGCGCGAGCGAAACCCAGGCCAACATGCTGGGCCCGTTCTGGCGCGACGATCAGCCGGCCTGCGCGAGCGGAGATACGCTGGTGCGTTCGCCAACGCCGGGCGCAGAATTATTCGTTTCAGTTTCGCTCGAAGACGCGAACGGCAAGCCGGTCGCGGGCGCGGAGGTCGATGTCTGGCATTCCTCGCCGGAAGGCCTCTATGAAAATCAGGATCCCCAGCAGGCCGATATGAATCTGCGCGGGCGTTTTGTCTCCGATAAGGATGGACGATTTCATTTCCGAAGCGTCAAGCCGGCGGGCTATCCGATTCCCGTCGATGGCCCGGTCGGCCAACTGGTGCGCGCCACGCGCCGCCATAATTTTCGCCCGGCGCATCTGCATTTCATGATCTTCAAACCCGGCTGCAAGACCCTGATCTCGCAAGTCTACTCGCCCGACGATCCCCATATCGATTCGGACGTGCAATTCGGCGTCACCCGCGCGCTGATCGGGGACTATATCCGTCACGACAAGCCGTCCGCCGAGCACGGTTTTGCGGCGCCCTGGTATTCGCTTGATCAACGTTTCGTACTGGAAGCGGGTGAGGCACGGCGGCCGGCCGCGCCGATCCGCGGCAAGGTTCAGACGTGAAGCCTACCGGATCAGCCCGGCTAGTCTCGGCAGCGTCAGGCTGATCTCGGGAATGCAGATGATCAGCAGGAGGCCTGCGAACAAAGCGAGCATGTAGGGCACATAGGTTCGGAAATGCTCACCGACGTTCAGTTTTGCAAAACGCAGCGCCATCAGCAGCCCCACGCCCATCGGCGGCAGGAAGAGACCGATGCCGACGGCCGCAGTCTGCACGATATTGAAATGGATGGGATCGATGCCCATCGATTCCGAAATCGGAAAGACCACGGGAATGAGCACGACGGCTGCGGGGAGACCTTCCAGCACCATGCCGAACAGGCAGCTCACGATCGCGGTCACCAGGAGAAACAGCCACGGATGCCCCTTCAGCGGCGATAGCATTTCGCCGAGCAATTGCGGCACGCCGCTCACGCCCATCAGATATTGATAGACGGAAGCAACCGCGAGCAGGAACACCACGGCCGCGGTGAGGATCGCGCTGTCATAGGCGATCCGGCCCATCTCGCGCCAGGAGACGTTGCGGTAGTAGAGTTTCGCCGCGAGAAAGGCGTAACCGGCGACCACCGCGCCGGCCTCGGTCGCGGTGATGATGCCGAGAATGAAACCCGCGAGAATGACGAAGGGCACGACCATCGGCACCGCCGCGTGAAGGGCTGCTTCGCCCAGGCGTTTGAAGCTTGGCCTTGTATCCACCGGCCAGTCGTTCTGCCGGGCGCGAATGTAGACGACCGACATCAGGCAGAACATGATGACCATGGCCGGAATGAAACCGGCGACAAACAGCGCCACCGCCGAGGTGTTGGTGACCTGCGCGATTACGATCATGAAGATCGCCGGCGGCACCAGCATGCCCATCGCGGTGCCGGCCGCGATCAGGGAAGCGGAATCGCGCGGGTCGTAACCGGCTCTGGTCAGGGGCGGCATCAGCGCCGAGCCCAGCGCGGAAACTTCGGCCATCTTCGATCCGCAAATGTCGGAGAAAAAATAAGCCACCACGATCACCGACATCCCAAGCCCGCCCTTGACCCAGCCGATCAGCGCCCGCGCCAGCTCGACGAGCGCATGGCTCATGCCGCAGCGTTCCATCAGGTTGCCGGCGAACACGAAGGCCGGGATCGCAAGCAGCACCCAGCTCTGCGAACCCGAGACCAGCGCCGAGGAGAGTTGCTGCATGGGATAGCCGCCGATCCACAGGCCGGCGACGCCGGCAACCGCGAGCGCGAATACGATCGGCATCGAAAGCAGGATCAGGACGGTGAAGATGGCGGCGACTTCAGCAAGCAGCATGAATGGCGCGCCCTAATGGTCCAAGTGCGAGGACAAGTGTGAGGATTCGGGCTGCGGTTGCGGCGATATCATCGCGGCCAGGCCGTAGACCGCAATCAGAATGCCGCCGACCACGGCGGAGGCGTAGAGCCAGGCGAGGCTGATTTCGAGGCCTGGCGTCGTCAATGTGCGGTTGAGCAAGCAGAGTTTGAACCCGTACCACGCCACCAAAAGGCCGACGCCTGTGATGAGTGCATGGTTGAAGCGGCGGATCCAGAGCTGCGTCGTCTCCGGCAGGCGGTGCACGAACACCGACAACGCGAAATGCGAACGCGATTGAATCCCGATCGCAGCGCCAATCAGCGTCAGCCAGGCGAGCGACAATTCGCCGACCTCCTCGACCCAGGTGAAGGGCACGGGATCGACGTCGAGCCAGTCGGTGATGGCGCCGACGAAATAGCGCAGGATGACGCCAACCAAGAGGTTAACGATCGCGAGCACGATCAACGCCGTGACCGCAACTTTCGGAACGGCTTTGAGGAGACGCAGCATGAGCGCAAGAAATTCCGGCAAGAGGAGCAGGCTTTAGGCCTTGAAGCCTTCGATCTCGTCCCACAGCGCGCCGTATTGCGCTTTATACGCGGGCCAGATCTTCTCGCGTGCCACCTTGCGGAATTCATCCACCTTGGCTTCGACGACGGTCATGCCGAGCGGCTCCAGCAGCGCCTTGGCCTCCGCGAAATGATCGACCGACTCGGTTGACTGGCGGATTTTTTCCTGCGCCGCGCGTGAAAGATCGAGAACCAGTTTCTGTTGATCCGGCGTCAAGCCGTTCCAGATGTCGAGATTCATCACCGCGTTGGTCGGGCCGTAGTTGTGATAGGTGAGGGAGGCGTATTTCGAGACTTCGTAAATCTTGAGCGCTTTCATGTTCACGACAGGCAAATCGCCGCCGTCGATCACGCCCTGTTTCGCTGCCGTGACCACCTCGCCATAGGCCATCGGCACGGCGTTGCCGCCAAGGCCATTGATGGTGTCACCGAAAATCTTCGACTGCTGCACGCGAATTTTCAGCCCGCGCAAATCCCTCGGCTCGATGATCGGCTTCTTCGAGGTCCAGAAATGGCGAAAGCCATAGTCGAAATAGCAGAGCACCTTGAGCTTGTAGTTGTCTTCGATTTGCTTGCTCAGCTTGTCGCCGATCTGGCCGTTGAACATGGCGTAGGCGGTGGCGTAATCCTTGACCAGATAGGGCACCAGGAATGCGCCCATCTCCGGGAATATCGTGGCGGCGGCGCCTGCCGGGCTGCCCATCGCGATGCTGCCGGACTTGACCGCGTTCATGATCTCGAGCTCTTGCGGGATCAAGGTCTTGCCGAAGAACTGCATTTCGAGCGCGCCATTTGAGCGCGCTGTCAGCTCCTTGGCCATCCAGTCAAAGGCAACGGCTGCCGATTCCGGCACGGCATTGATGTGCGCGAACACCAGCTTTTTCGGCTGGGTCTGGGCAAAGATGGGCGCACGGCCGGTGGCGAGAATGCCCGCCAGGCCTCCGCCGGCCGCAAGGAGCGCGCGGCGATTGAGGGGTGCGCGGCGCTGTGGCGCGTCTGGCATCGGGTTTCCTCCGGCTGTTTCTTTTGTGCTTTTTCTATTGTCGTTCTGGGTTCGGCAGGGATTAACCCGGCCGAGCCCGCTTGCGAGCTTACAGAAGTGCGCTCCCGTTAAAAGAGGGATATTGGTCGCAACCCTCGCAGCCGCGAAATAGCCTGTGCCACATGGGTACAGCGCGCCGGGCTTCTTACGGTGCAGCCGTCTTCTTAAGGCGCGGCTACGTTGGCGCCGAGGTGACGCACTTCCCACGGCAGGATGATCTTCTTGAAGATCACCGGGTCCGGCCACTTGTCAGCCGTGCGGCCCATGTGCCCGCCGGCCGGGTTGATCCAGGCTTCGCGCGGCTCGGTGCCACTGTTCATGAGCAGTTCGAGATCGTCGATCGGCACTTGCGTATCGCGCGTGCCGCCGACGACCAGAATCGGCGCGGTTGGCTTGCCGAGCAGGCCTTGCGTTTGCAGCGACATCTTCGGCAGGAAGGCAATCAGCTCATCGGCCGATTTCATGCCATAAACAAACAAGCTCGCCGGAACCAGGTCGAACAGATATTCCCGCGTGTACATCCGGCCACGGAAGAAATCCGGCTGGAAGGTGCGATGGATCGGCGGTGACTGGGTGACTGCACCGACAAGACGCTGGGCTTCGGTGTGGGCGAGCTTCGCCGCCCAATAGGCCCCAAAACTCTGGCCGTGCACCAGAATGCGGTTCTTGTCGATTTCGCCCCGCATGGCGAGGTAGTCGAGGACGCGCGAATAGATCTGGTCGGCGGTCTCGTCCGCCTTGCGCGGCGCTTGTCCGGTGCCGGGGCTATCCACGGCGAAGAATCCAATACCTTCTGGAATAGCGGCGGCATAGGTCTCAGCCACGGTTTCCTTGCGGCTGTCGAGGCCTGAAATCGCGAGCACCAGCGGTACCGGACGAGGCGCGTTGGCAGGCAATCTCAGGTAACCGACGATTTCCTTATCCCCATAAGGGATATGCACGACTTCGAGCGGCGGGTCGAACGAGCGGGCGTGCTGCAAATAAGCGTCGACCGCCTTTTGATACGCGGCCTGCTTGCCGGCGGAGGTCGGAGACGGCCATTGGCCGAAGTAATAGAGGCGCCAGGCGCGCACAAAATTGGCGTCGGCTTCCTTGGGGTCCGATGCCGCCTTTGCCTTGGCCATGTAGGTATCGGCAACCGCGCTCCAGGCGGCGGCCCATTCGTCCGGATCCCGGCTGTGAATACGCCCGAGCGCATCGCTGGCGTCAACAGGCTGAATGCCGAGAGCAGGGTAGGCACCGGTTTGGGCGCGGGCGAGCGTCTCGGTTTTGATCTCGTCGATGGTGCGGTCGGTGGTTTGTGCCGAGGCGGTTTCGCAGAAAAGCCCGATCAGGGCCACGGCGGTAATCAGTCTGAACACGTGCATTGTTTTTATGCTACCTCCCGAATTTTTCCGCGATTATGGGCGGGAGGGGGAGGCTGCACAAGGGACGACCGGATTTTACCCTTCGCCGAGCAGCTCGTTGATACGGCGCTGCAACTGGCGCTTCTTCTTTTCGCTTTTGCGTAAGCGTTCGGCGAGGTCCGAGCCCGGCAATTCGTAAGACTGCTCCTGGCTGAACGCCACGCCGACGAAATTATCGCGCCACCAGATGATCCTGGCCATAAAGGAGCGGCCCTTCCGCGCGATCTTCAGCCGCAGCGAGGTTTTTGGGAGGCCGATTTCATTGGTGAATTCGAGATGGGCGCCGTGTTCGGAGATATTGCGCACCACGCAATCTCTCGACGCGCCGCTTTCGGCGATCTCGGCAACTCCGCCATAAACCACCTTGTCGCGCGCGCTCAGGCGTCGGTCCGTCATCAAAAAATCTCCCAAAAAACAGGCAGACTTTTACGCGGCTTTGCCGGTAGCGGAAGGCCATCGCGGCCAAAAAACCGCGTTAACGTAAACCGATGTGGGGACAATCATGCCGCAAGCGGCGGCATTAACGACAATTTTAGAAGATTTAGGCCGCCGTGTCGCGAAGCTGACGCGCGATTTCCTTCTGGGCGTCGAATTCGGCCCGCCGTCGCGCCAGTTCGTCGGCGCTCAAGGCCGCGACGTTGTTGTAATCGCGTTTCCAGGCAGCGTCCGCGCTCCACCTCAGCGGTGACTGCACGGTGGTTTGGGCCGATGGCGCGGTTTCCAGCACGCGCAGCGCCAGCTCCAGCGTAAAGGCTTGCGAAGCGACATCGTGCGGTTTGCCCGCGGAGTTGCCGAGCGGAAAGTCCGAGAACAGGAACCGGGGTACCGCGGCATGTTCGACAATATCCTTGGCGCAGCCCATCACCACGGTCGGGATGCCGTTGGCCTCCAGATGCCGGGCGACGAGGCTGACCGTCTGGTGGCAGACCGGGCAATTCGGTACCAGCACCACGGCATCGACGTGATCGGCCTGGCAGCGGGCGAGAATGTCAGGCGCATCGGTCTCGATCGTGACGCGATGGCTGCGGTTGGTCGGCGCGCCGAAAAAGCGCGGTGCGACCGCGCCGATCCGCTTTTCGGCGCCGAGACGATGCAGTTGCGGTAGCGGGAACCAGGTGCCGCTGTCTTCGGCCGAAGTGTGCACGCGGTCGTAGGCGACGTGCGAAATCCGCAGATCGTGCGGCTCGGATGTGTCGCCGGCATAGACCGAATAGAACTTGGCGCCGCCGTTATATTTGGCGCCTGGACCCTGATCGCCCTTGGCGGGGTCGAACGGCGCGGCCGTGGTGATGAGGGCGATGCGCGACTGCGCGAGCGGCTTGCGCAACGGCTGAAACGGTGCCTCGACATAATGCGCCCAGCGATAGGGCGTGGTGTAGCCGATCGCGGCGTAATATTCCCGCGTACGCGCCATATAGGGGATCGGCGCATCGTCGTCGGGCGCAAAGCCGCTGCGGTCGTCAGGAGAGGTCGCCATATCGGAATTATCTCATCAACGCGCCATCATTGAAAGATAGCTAACCGGCGGGCAGCGAATGTCAAATCCGCCGCGCGGGCAGGACTGCAATGCAAGGGTTCAAGAACTCCCACTTCTGGTTTTTCGCTCTCGCTGCGATGTTCCTCCGGAACGCAAGCGGCGCGCTCGCGCAGGAGGCTGCTCCAACGCCCGATCGCTTTGGAATAGCGACACCCAGCGTGGAAGAACTGGCGATCCCGCCGGAAAAGCCGACCGATCCCGACACAAGAGAGGCCATGTGTCTGATGATCGAGGCGTCGGCGAGGGCCAACGACCTGCCGCTTGAGTTTTTTGCGCGCGTGATCTGGCAGGAAAGCCGCTTTCAATCGGACGCCATCGGGCCGATGACCCGCCGCGGGCAGCGGGCGCAGGGTATCGCGCAGTTCATGCCGGGGACGGCGAGCGAGCGACGCTTGCTCGATCCCTTCGATCCCGTGCAGGCGCTGCCGAAATCAGCAGAATTCCTCAGCGAATTGCGTGGCCAGTTCGGTAATCTCGGGCTGGCCGCGGCGGCCTATAATGCAGGGCCGCGGCGGGTGCAGGAATGGCTTGCCGGCACCGGCTCGATGCCGCAGGAGACGCGCCAC
Organism: uncultured Alphaproteobacteria bacterium; assembly: GCA_963752265.1. GTDB lineage: Bacteria > Pseudomonadota > Alphaproteobacteria > Rhizobiales > Xanthobacteraceae > Bradyrhizobium. The sequence goes on along the minus strand of CAVVZW010000082.1, from coordinate 3,174 downwards.
TACGTCTCAAGCATTACCGGCGCCACGGTCGAGGAATGGCAGGCGGCAGGCCGGGGCGGGCAGATATCCGACCGCGCGTCCGCGCGTACCACCTGCCAGGAGTTGATGGCGCTGCTCAAGCGCGCGCCGAATTATTTTGTCAGCCAACTCGAGCAGAGCGTACGACTCGGCGCGGCCCAGCCTTGGGGTGTCCAACTCGCCGGTGGATTCAATCGTGATCTCGCGATGGCGATGTATTCACGCGCGATGTCGCACTTGCGTAGCGTGATCGGCGACCAGACGCCGACCTTGCTCAGTGCGCAGAACCGCAGCCGCGGCATGCGGACATTTTATCAGGTGCGAATTGGTGCCGACACGCGGCAAGCGGCGGATGATCTCTGTAACCGCATCCTCCGTGTGGGTGGGGCGTGTTTTGTGTTGAGGAATATGGGGGTGAGGGGATGAATGGTGCATGACAGCCTTGAGCATCTGCGAGGTTGACGGGCACATCGTTCCTCCGCGTTATGCCTGCCTCGACTCACACGATCTCATCCGCAAATGGTCTTTCCGCCACTCGATTCACCCCAATGGCATCAGCCGCTGCGCGCGTTTGTGCTGGGGATGGCGGCGGTACGATGGACCATTCTCTCGGCGGTGCTGTTCGTGACCTATATCGGCATCGGCGCGCTTGCCCATGATACGCACTTTTCGCTGGCCTGGGCCCTGCTGGCCACGCTGCTGGTTTGGGCGGGTCCGGCGCAGATCATCCTGATCTCGACGTTGGCCTCCGGCGCCTCCGTCGTGCAATCGGCGATCGCGGTGACCGTGAGTGCGGTCCGGCTGTTTCCGATGGTGGTCGCGGTGCTGCCGATGATGCGCACGCCGCAGACCAAGCGGCGGCAGCTCGTGCTGGTCGCGCATTTCACCGCGGTGACGCTCTGGGTCGAATGCTACCGCTTCCTGCCGCATGTGCCGCGCGAGCGCCGTATCGCCTTTGTGCATGGGCTCGGCAGTGGGCTCGCTCTGATCGGTCTGGTCGCAACCGCCATCGGCTATGAACTGGCCGCGAACCTGACACAGACTTTCGGCTCGGCGATTCTGCTGTTGACGCCGCTTGCGTTTCTGTTCTCCACCGCGCGCAACTCCAAGGAACTTGCTGACGGATTGGCGCTGGGGCTTGGGCTTGCGTTCTATCCCTTGGCGTCGCTGCTCGACAGCGGCCTCGATATCCTGATCAGCGGGGTTGCAGCCGGCACCGTTGCCTTTGCCGTCCACAAATGGCGGGAGAGTGCATGAGCGATTCCCTTGCCGGCTTCCTTGGCGACTGGCATGCGCTTGTCTTGCTTCTGGTGGCGGGCGTGATCCCGAACCAGATCTGGCGCATGCTCGGGCTGTGGCTCGGCAGCGGGCTGGACGAGGGCTCTGATCTCCTGGTGTGGGTCAAGGCGGTCGCGACCGCGATCCTTGCCGGCGTGATCGCGGAGATTCTGGTGCATCCGCCAGGCGCGCTGGCGAGCGTCCCGGGTGTGCTGCGCTACGGCGCGGTGGTCGCGGGCTTTATCGTCTTTATGCTGACACGCCGTTCGATTTTCGCGGGCGTCGTATCGGGCGAGGTTTTCATGCTGGCCGGCAAATGGTGGCTTGGCTGATCGCAGCATTGCTGGTTTGATGAACCTGCCTGCGTAACGTCGCCGGCGGAGGAAACGGCAATGGGCAGACATCTCAAGTCAGCCTCGATCGGTTGGCTTGTCAGCGCCGCTGCGCTTTTCGCCGCAGCGGTACAAGCCGCCGAGTTTCCGGCGCGCCCCATTCGTCTCATCGTCCCTTATGCGGCAGGCGGCCCGACCGACGTGGTCGGGCGGGTGGTCGCGGACTATCTCGCCAGGGATCTCAAGCAGGCGACGTTTGTCGAAAACAAGTCCGGCGCGCAGGGCGCGATCGGCTCGGAAGCGGTCGCGCGAAGCGATCCCGACGGATACACGCTGCTGGTCGTGTCCGGCTCGATGTTCGTGCTCAATCCCATGCTTTACAAGAGACTGGCCTACGATCCCGATCGGGATTTTCGGACGCTGGCGATAGTCACGGAGGACCCTCTCGTGATGGTGGTCAACCCTTCATTGCCGGCAAAGTCCGTCGCCGAGTTTGTGGCTTACGCGAAACAGAATCCGGGGAAACTCAGCTTCTCTTCGGCGGGAACGGGCGGCGTGGTTCATCTCGCCGGCGAGATGTTCAAACAGATGGCCGGCATCGAGATGACGCATGTGCCCTACAAGGGTGCCGGGCCCGCCATGGTCGATCTTCTCGCCGGCAACGTTCAGGTGATGTTCGACTCCTTCGGCACGTCGTATCCTCCGGTGAAGGGCGGCTCGTTGCGCGCGCTCGGCGTGAGTTCGGCGCAAAGACGCCCCGAATTGCCTGATGTGCCGACCATTGCCGAAAGCGGCTTCCCCGATTATCTCGTCAGCGTCTGGTTCGCGATTGCGGTGCCGGCCAAAGTGCCGGATGATGTCGCAGGAGTTCTCAAGGCCAGCCTCGACCGGGCCCTGAACGATGATGCATTTCGGGCGTCTTTGCAGAAAATCGGCTATTCGGTGAAGCGCCCGCAAAGCGCGGCCGACATCGCCAAGTTCATCGAAGCCGATCGGGCGCGATGGTCAGCGGTGGTCAAGGCTCGCAACATTTCATTGGACTGAAAGCATGAGCGTAGAGACCCAATTGCGCGAGGGCGAAGTCGCCGTTGATATGCCTGAGACCAGCGATGCCGGTCTGGTATTCATAGGCCGCATCCGCACCCCCTGGAAATTGCGCGAGGAGACGCCGCGGCAGGGCAACCACAATGGCCCGATCTGCCAGATCGAAATTTTCGAACCGTGGATTCCCGCGCTCAAGGGCGTCGATTTCTACGCTCATCTGGAAGTGATCTACTGGCTGCATCGTTCGCCGCGCAATCTGGTGCTGCAAAGGCCGAAGAAAAACGGACAGACACGCGGCACGTTTTCGCTGCGCTCGCCGGTGCGGCCCAATCCGATCGGCACATCCATCGTCAAATTCGTCGGCATCGAGGGATCGAGCGTGCTGGTGCGCGGCCTCGATTGCCTCGACGAAACCCCGCTGATCGATCTCAAGCCCGACCGTTGCGACTTCTCCCCCCTGGCGGCGAATAGGGCGAGCGACTGAGGGTACGCGCCTTCGTCG
>CAVVZW010000081.1:0-14367 GCA_963752265.1 uncultured Alphaproteobacteria bacterium | reverse complement strand
GGTTCCGACCCATGAAGGCGTAATCGATCTGGTCTCGTCGCCCTCGAAAATCTGGCGATGTACCTCACGCTGGTCGTCATACCAGACCTTTCCGCCCGGCTTTGGAAACACGGTCTTGATCGACAGTAAAAACTGCATTTGCTGCGGTTTGAAGATGCCACGTTGCGGATTGATGAGCGGGATGCGCGCTCCGTCGAACACAAACCCCGGCTTCAATTCCTTCGCCGTTAGGTGATCGTGCACCTCTTGCAGCTTTCGGACATGATCGAAAGCTGCCAAGCGGATGCGCATGTCATGATTGCCGTCATCCATAGTAGCGATTCTTGTAGTACTGGCTCACTTGCTAGAAGAATTTAGCCTAAAAAGCTGTTGATCTGATGCCACTCAAGAAGCTCTCTTTTTGGGCGCTGTTCGGGATGACTAGGCCAAGAAACTGGCTGCCCATGCATCGCATAGTAGTGCTTACCGTTCTCAAAATCTTCTTTCAGCCGACTCCCCACCTCAAACTTTGCATCGTTGCTGACCGTGACGTAACCCAAATCAAACAGGCGGTGAATATCGGTCCGAAGTAGTAGGCCGTTCGTAATATCATGCTCACCTCCTTGCCCATAAGGCCGAATATGTGCGGCATCAAGAATGGGTAGAGTTCGCTCACCCGTAACGGCGCAGCGCCGCTGGTAAACATCCGTGACGCCGACGCGGAAGGCACCCTGTCCAAGGCGAGGTCGGATCAGCGTTGGCTCGCCGTGGCGCGGGATGGAAATCGGCGTTGCCGCCTTCTGCGCATTTCGATCCAAAATCGCATCCCATAACTGCCGACCATCATCTTGCGATGTGTCGTAGGTTCGCCCCTGCTGAATGTGTGGCGACCATGACGCAGGAACCGAAATCCACTGGTGTTCGGCAAAAAGAATGGCTGCGTGAGTATCCGACAGCCGATCATGTAGTCCTCACGAAAATCATCGGACTGATTGCGATAATAGGCGATCCGCTTACGCATCTCCGGCAGCGACGTGGCACCGTTGGCAGTCCCGAAGGCCTGCCAAGCTAATGACACAGGCAGAATATCGGCACGGGCAAAGACGCCGCCACCGACGATAAAGTTGCGAGGCGCGTGGAGTTTGAACAGAAACAGTTCACCCGGTTCGAGTGCCCTGAAATTGGTCCGTCCACCCGGTTGCCAGAAATTAACTTCTTCGACGCTCGGCAGCGCCGACAAATATCGATACCAATCGTAGTCAGTGATCCCAACGTATAGGTTCACCATCGCGGTGCTCTCTAATCACACGCTCAGTAAACGGCCTTGCCGGGCACCACGCCCCTCACGCCGCCTCTGGGGTTTAGTAAATCGCTCTGACGGCGAGGTATTAGGTGCGCCTCGGCGCAGGCCAACCAAGCAATAACCTAGCTTGTCGCGCCACCCCGCGTTACGATGCGTACCCCATAATTAGCGATGCGGTTTCGCTCGGTGAGCGCGGGGGATTAAGATGAAACTACCCCTTTGGTCCTTTGGACGACGCGCAGCAGATGCTTCGGGGGGAAATCGAGCGCGCTACTTGTTCCCGAACAATGAGTGTGAGGCATTTGCGAGTTAATGCGGCGCTCGCACGGCATCCCCGACTGAAGCGTGTACTTCTTTTGCATGGCGCGTTCGTAGCCGTAGCTGAGGCGTCGGGCACCGGACGTTGGGCATGGCGCAAATAGTCCCTGATCCCAACCGCTATCTTTATCACGGCACCCTTAGGCGAAATCTGGTAGATCTCTCGTTTGAAAATTTCCTTCACAAATATTTCCGTATGGCGATTAAGGGAATAGCGATTGCCCAGAATGAAACGACGCCGACCAAGATCCAATACATGCTTGGCTTATCTTTTCGACTGAAAACGTTGCGGGGAGCGTTCGGGGCCCGCCAATGGTTTAAAACCTATCTGCCCGCTGCGAAAAGCGCGATAAAGGGTAGCGAGAGACAGCAACCACATACCGCCGATGCATATGACACCGAAAAAGACCGCTCCCATCTTCAAGGACCCTTCTTGTTTGGCCCCCGCTTTCCCGGGTTTGGCAAGTTCGCATCCACCATTTCAGCCATGTCTGTCATGCTCCAAGCGTCGTGGCTGATACCGGCGGCCATCGCGGGCGAAAGACCCTTTAGGCTCTTGTGCTGCTTCACGTAGTTATACCAGACGGTATAGAGCGCAACCATGTGCATGTGGTTCTCGAATTTCTTCGAGAACGCATTGGTCAGCTGCGCGAACCGGCGGATCTGCAGGGAGGTCCTGGGGAAGACGACGAGACGACGGCAAGCCATATCGTGCGTATCAGGCCATTTCGGTGAGAGGGCCAACTCAACCTTTTCGTCTATGGGATACTGACGAAGCCACGCGCTCAGATGCAGAATCGTTGGTTCACCGCCGAGAGCAAATGGTGGCCGATTGCTTATGCTCTCGATGTCGAGCATTGGAACGCGGAAATCCGAACGAAGAGCCAATCCAACTCCCGCTGGACCTGACTTATTTGACTTGAAGAAAGACGAGGAAGACGACGAAAGTGGAAAGACGTGCTTAGTGAGTCTTTCTTCCAACGGGCGGCGCAGCTGCGCGCGCTATATCGGATCGAACCTCTTGCGGTAAGGGCCTTTGCCCGAGCCTTTCCGCCTTTGGCGCGCCTGGGTGCTCGCTTGGTTATCCTCGATCTCCCCCGTCGCGATCCGCATGACATGGACCGCGTTGCCAACTCACGTCGGCGGGGCGCTTTCGCCTTTGGGGCCTCGAGGCATATGGGTTCCCTTCCAATATTGACGGCGCAACGCCAAGTCAACCGTAGGATTAACCCCAAAGCACCCTAGCCGCAAGAAAGACGCCGAAACAGCCTAAAACTGGAGAAGGCGACGGCCCTTTTGTTTTTCAGAAGAGGGTGAAGCCCACAAGTACGGCATTCGCCACCCAGGGAAAGCGAGTAGCGTGGTTTCCCACGCTGATAACGGAGGCGATCCAATGCAACCCATTATATTGAAGTATGACAGGCCACCCGAAATGGGCCGCTCAAGGCCGCCTGAGAAAAATTTCAAACTGAGACACTACCCGAAATCTTCAATCCATTAGGAGTGCTGGATTACAGCCGCAGAGAGGGGCATGGGCCGCGCGCTTTTCATCCAGACGCTGCCGAGCTTGTTTATGCCGTGGACGACGAACATAGGTCGGCGGCTACTCGCGGGTGCGGATTTGGGCGTTGGGCCGCCGTCGGGGAGTAACTGTTCGTTTTTCGGTGGCTGGCGTGACCAGCTTGAGGTTCGGTTTTGCCATGACATTAGGCCCCCGACGGTGAACGACTGTTCGTATAAGTAATCGTTCTTGGAACAGTATGTCAAGGTCCGAACTGGAGGGTAGCGCCTCGTCGAGTGTATCGGTGCGGTCAGGTGGCACACAAAAAATTATTCGCGTCCGTAGGCGCGGGGCAGCGATTGCGACTATGATTGATCTTGGCTGTGGGGAATGCGGTCATGAAACTCATTATTGCGCTGGAGGCGCTATTGTTGTCCGTAACAGGACGCGCGGCCGAAACGTCGCGCCTTCGCATGCGTTTCCCATTGAGAGTAGCTGCGCGCGCTGGTGTAAAACACCAGGTAAGCCAACTTAAACATTGCCAAGTGCCGAACAAAATCTTCATAAGCTATCGGCGTCAAGACAGTAGCGCTAATGCGATCAGTATTAGTCAGTATCTTGAAAAGGCGTTCGGCCAAAAAAATGTCTTCATCGACGTTGATATGCACGCAGGCGCATAACGGGAAGATGCCCGCACCGCAGATGTCAGTTCTCCCCCAGCTTGAACGGCGGCTCCTTGCCAGGCGGCACGGTTTCTTCCGCCATCGCCAAAATCATCGCGACCATCACGTAATTGCCGGCGACCGCGGTCAGATCGACGATCTGTTGATCGTTGAACACCTTCTTCGCCCGCGTATAGGTTTCATCCGAGACCTTTTGCGTCGTGGTGAGTTCGTTGACGAAGTCGTACACGACCGCCTCATCCTCGGCCATTTTCGACGGGCGCTGGCCGGCCTTGAGCTCGGCGATGATATCGGTGGAAAGTCCGGCCTTGGCCGCGAGCGGCGCATGCGCGAACCATTCGACCTGTGAGCGCCATTGCCGCCCGATGATCAGGATCGCAAATTCGTTGAGCTTGGTCGGAACCGAGGTTTCCCAGCGCAGATAGTGAAACAGATCGAACAGCCGCTGGCTGAGCACGGGGCTTCGCATCAGGGGGTTGTACGGGCCGCCGATCCCGATACTCGAAATCTTCATGATTTGCTCGCCAACCGGCTTCTGCGCCTCGGTGAGCTGATCCATGGTGAGTTGCGGGAAGCGCGGCTCCTTGCCGGTGGCGGCGGGTGCAAACATGGTGGCAGCGAGCCATCCGCTGGCCGCGGCCAGCATCATTGACGACATGAGAAGAGCAGATTTCATGATTTCCTCCCGTTTTTTTGTTGGTACGCGCAAGTCTAGTTCAGCGCTACGCCGCAGACCAGAGCTTGTGCCGCCGAACCACGCCAAAGCCCAGCGCCAGTTATGGCTTGAGAACCGGATTGGTGTTTGGTGGCAACGCCTCTTCCTTCTCGGCCTCCTCGGGGAGGACTTCACCATGGACGGCAAGCGCAGGCCCGATCCAGATCGGATCTTCGAGATGATCCCGGCGCGGGCTGATGGTGTTCGGATGAACCAGAACGCTCAAATGTCCATGATTCAACATGAGCCAGGGCACCAGCGTCGGAAACACCTCCGATGCAAAGGCGACCTGGTACATCGACCGATCGTGCGGTCCGACCTTGGCGTCGTGCCAGCGGCCGAGCGTGACCGAAAAGCGCTCGCCGATCCAGTTCCGCAGCCGCTCGGCTTCCGCGCGTGTCGCCGGTTCGTAGTAGACGTGGGCGTGAAAGCTTGCGATTTCGCTGAGGGGTCTGGGACCCGAACTACCGCTTGAATCGATCATCCGTGCATCCTCTCCAGCAACTTCGCATTCCGGCGTCTATGAAGACGGCTATTTGCTCACCGCACCCTGCCCGACAGCCGCAGCACGAAGATCAGGACCTCGGCCACCGCCTTGTATAGCTCGGCCGGAATTTCGTCGCCGATTTCGACATTGGACAGCGCGCCCGCCAGCACCTCGTTTTCCTCGATCGGAATATTGTTGGCCTTCGCAACCTCGATGATCTTCGCTCCGAGGCTGCCTTTGCCCTTGGCGACGACGCGCGGTGCACCCGTGCGATCGTAATGCAGGGCGACCGCGAGCTGGCTCTTTTTGTCCATGCTCATGACGCCCGATCCAGAAAATGGCCGGCCGATGCCGCTGCCGCTTGCTGTGGCGCGCCGTCGCGGATCACGATCTCGCCGGGCGTCAGTTCCGCGCGGCTCAAGGCTTGCGTCAGTTGCGAAACATCCGCCCGCAATTGCGAGGCGGTCGCTGGCCGCTCCGCCCACATCCGCACCGATGTGCGATCGCCATTCAGCGACACCAGCGCATGCACGGGGCCAGCGGGTTCGACGTTCAGCGAGAACCGCGCGCGCCATGTGGCTTTCGCGGCGGCACCCTCGCGGCCGCCGCCGTCGCGGGAAATCTCGAATTGCGCCATCGCCGTGCCTTGCGGCGTCGCGAACGGAATTTCAAAATTCCAACGAGGCGTGGCCGCATCCATGCGCAAGGCGGTGGGATCGGCCTGGCCGGGTAGTGAAGCGATCTGCAACAGGGTTTGCCGCGCGATCGCGCCATCGGTGTCGTCGAGAAGATGCTGCAGCGCTGCCTCCAGCGGCGTATGAGCCGTGAGCGTCGCCGGCACCACCGGCTGCGCCGAGGGCAGCGCGCCGTTAATCGGCGGCGGCGGCAGATTGGTGCGCGCGAATTCCGCATCGTCAACCGTGCGCACGCCACCCACGACGGGCAACAACGCCAATACCTGGCCGTTCTCCGACACGAACTGCGACGGGTTGGTGACGGCGAGCGGTGAGGCCTGAAGCACCTCCTGCAACAGGTTGAGCGCAGCGCCGGTAGCTGCCGCGCGCGCCGCGTCAGCAGGCACCGCCGCCGCAGTGACGCTCTGACCGCCGGTCGCGAGTTCAACAATTTCTGCAAGCGTTGCTGGCGCCGCGTTTTGTGTTGAAGCAGCGACTGTGGCCGTTGGTGGCACAAGGCCAGGCGCTCCAGCGAGACCCTCCAATAGTTGCCCCTGCCCCTCGGCCAGGATGGTGGCGACAACGGCGGAAGATTCCACGGCGGCTTGTTCCGTGAGCGCGGAGGCTGCGACAGTCAGCGCCGTCCCCTGCTGGGTCGTACCGGCCGGGACCGGCGTCGAGATCGAGCCGGCCGCGACGGCAGGATCGGCGGGCGCGGCAACCGGTGGCGTCGTCTCTTCAGCCGGCACATCGGTTTGCGGCCCGCTTGGTTGAGGCGTTGATGTTAAAATCGTCGCGGCTGCATTCGCAGTTTTGGTCGTATCAGAAAGCGCAGTCGTCAGCGCCTGACGCAGCACGATCAAGGCCGCCTTGAGATCGGGCACGCCATTCGACAACGGCACGGATCCTGACGCAAGCGAGGTTTCAAGGAACAGTCCGGAGGATTGAAAGGCCTCTTGGACCGCATTGGCGGTCAAATTCTGGTTGAGAGGTGTCTGCTGCGCCAGCACCTGCGCGACCGCCTGCCCGACCTGCGCTGGCAGGTTCGGCAAAGTGCTCGCAACATTCAGATCGGCAAAGAGCGGCGCGAGCGAGGTCTGTTGGGTCGCCGCCGTCTGCGCCGCGATCGAGACCGCCAATGTTTCAAGCTGAGTGAGCGGACTGGCCGGGGTCACCGCATCCGGCGTCAGATTGGCCGCAATGCTGGCGGCTAATGACGGCGACAACGTAATGATGGGATTGGAGGTCGAGGAACCGCCAGCGCCGGCCTGCCCCGTCGTCGGCGCGCCCGGCTGATTGACGACGGCGAGGCCAATGTTGCCGCCAGCGGTCTGCGAGACCTGCAACTGGAGCGTTTGACCCACTTGAAGCGGCACTTGTGTGGCTGCCTCGATCGTCTGGTTACCGATGGCAATCTGCACTTCGTTGTTGCCCAGAATCTGGACGACCTGCGCTGTGATCACCTGCCCCGCTTGCAGCACGATGCCAATCGCCGGCGTGCTGGACGCAGCCGGGGACGTCGCCTGAATATTCGGAGTGATCGTGATCGCCATGATTCACCGGAATGAACGCTGGCGAGGCTACCTGCCTGTCGTAAACCTCTCGTTAACCGAGAACGTCGGATGCGGCCTCAGCCGCCTTGAGAAAGCGCCTTAAGAACGGCCACGACCGCGTTGAAATCGACCAGTTTGGCAGCCCTTCGCGTTGCCACTTCGTCGTCCACGCCCCATTTTTCGGCGTTCCAGTCCTCATCGACATGGGCCGCAGCCCAGGCCTGATCGGGATCGACCGCGCCGTGGAACAGCGCGAGCGCGAGCAGCGCCGATCCGGTCAGGGTCGTGATCAGATGCAACGCCGCGATCGCCCAGGGATCGGTGGGCAGCGCCGCACGCGCCGCTGCGATCGCGGGCTCTGGCTGCCGGACATGCATCACCCCCTCGGCGAGCATAAAATGCGCGCCCAGCGTGTCCTTTGCCCAGAACAGCACCGGGTCCCAATGCGTGGCCTCGCGCGCCACCAGGCCCTCGGGATGACCGGCGCGATAGAACAGCAAATCGGAAGCGAAATATTTGGCGACATCGTCGGCGACCGCGACAACGTTATCGACCACCCCTTGCACGACGCTGTTGGCAAAGCGCGTCACCGGCATGGCGAGAGGCTCGATGAATTCGCCTTGCGCATCCCATTCGGCCGCAATCGTTTCGGCCAGCGAACGCACCGGGACGATCACGGTACGCCCCGAGGGCGTCTTGGTCGGCTTGCCGTCGAGCGTGACTATGAAACCGCCGTCGACCTCGCCTATGCCGGCACTCGCATAGAAACGCTTGCGCTGAACCGCCCGTGACGAGCGCCGCGCGGATTCCATAGGATTGATCTTGGATTGGCCTGCAATTTCGTCAAATAACTCGCGCATTTCCACTCGATCTAGGTTGCGTGATATCCTGCCCAAATTACGACAGGCGTGGGCGCAAGGAAAGCGAACAGATGCGCATCGGAATAGCGGCGAGCCTTGCGTTGCTTGCGTTTTTCGGCGCCACAAGCACACAAGCTGGATTCCGGTCGCCGGAATCGCTGGTGCGCAACGTCTATGCCTATTACGGCGACCGCACATCCGCGCTGTCGAGCGGATTGCCGCACGACACCGAGACCGCCCAGCAATTTTTCGATGCCTCCTTGCGCGAGGCCTGGCTCGGACGAAGCAGCGCGCCTTACGACTTCCTCGTGCAGAGCGCGACGTGGAAACTCGGCGCCGTCTCGACTTCCATCCTGCGCAGGCAATTCGATAGAACCTACGTGGCTGTGGGCTTCGACAACAAGGGAAAGCCCGTGACGATGAACTTCATCCTGGTCAAAGGCCCCGACGGCTGGGTGATCTACGACGTCGAGAGCCCGCACGACTCCTTGCGCGCGTTTTTGGCGCAATACAGGAACTAGGCTGACGCAGAAGGCAGGCGTTCACGGCTTTTGATAGATGATCTGGCCCGCGCGGATGGTGTAGGCGACCTTGGCAAGGTTACGAACGTCAGCCAGAGGATCGCCGTCGAGAACCACGATATCGGCGTCGAATCCTGGTTCGAGCTTGCCCTTCTTTGACGACCTGAAATACGCAGCCGGATTGGTCGTGAGCGAAGCGAGCACTTGCCGTTCCGAAAGCACCCGGTGCATCAATTCATATTCGAGCGTGGTATCGTAGATCGTGGTGAAACCGACGTCGGTGCCGAACAACACCGGTCCGCCATTATTTTCCGAGAAGCCCTTGAGTTGAGCAACGCTGTCATTCATCAGCCGCTCCGCGATAAAGGCCGGGACGGGCAACTTTGCAAAAAGAGACAGCGTCGGAATCAAGGCCGTGCCTTGCTGCTTGAAGCGCGCGAGTTCTTCGGGCGGATATCCCGGACCGCCTCCCGGGATGGTGTGGGCCATCACGTCCACGCCGGCCGCGATCACGACTTCCACGCCGGTGCGGTTCTGCGGATGGGCGAATACCGGCTTGCGTTGCGCATGCGCGACATCGGCCGCGGCCTTTGCGACCGCCACCTCCATGTTGACCACCGGTTTGTCTTCTCCCTTGTAAGACCCGGTGAACAGCTTCACGCCGTCGAGTCCCATCTCCAGATAAGATCGCGCCCATTGCGCGGCCTGATCCGGCATGTCGGTTTCAGGGAGCTGCATTTCGGCCGGCAGATAGACGGGGTGACCGTCTTTGGGAAACATGCTGCCGGCAAGGAAAATGCTCGGACCGAGCACTTCGCCTGCATTGACGCGGCGGCGCAATGGCAACGAGGTCTGTGGATCCGAACCGAGGTCCCAGACGGTCGTGAAACCCCATTTCGTCAGCATCTCCTGCATGTGCGCGGTGAGAGGCCCGGCCGGCCCGCTGGCGGCGCTTGTCCACACCGCTTGCGTGAAATGGACATGACTGTTCCAGAAGCCGGCCACGATCGTCTTGCCGCTGCAATCGATCACTCGTGCGTCCTTTGGGATGTGAATGTCACCGCGAAGCCCCATCGCGGTGATGGTCCCGCCAGTCATGACGACGACGGCATCCGGTAGCGCAGCCCCGTCCGGCGACGAATAAACCGTGCCACCCGCAAGGATCAGCGTCTGCGCATGGGCAGCGGCGCTGAAGCCGAGAAAGAATAGCGCGGCACGGAATAGTTTCCCGATCATGGATGCGGCCCCTCGATGTGTCGGAAGAAGAAAAAGATCCGACCAAATCATACAAGGCGGACGCGGCCACGCTTTGATAGTTCTTGCTGCCCGCGATATGGAACCCTTCGCGACGGTGACCGCGACGTGCGTGTCATTCTTCCGGTGCGTGCTCGATCGGATCGAAACGATCGTGCTCCAGCCCAAGCAGATTCCATGATTGCAACATATGCGGCGGCAGCGGCGCCGTTGCGTCGATCACGCCGCCGCGCGGATGCGGGATCACGATCCGGCGGGCCAGAAGGTGAAGCCGGTTCTGCAAACCTCCCGGCAACTCCCAGTTTTCCTTATTGAAATACTTGGGGTCGCCGACGATGGCGTGGTCAATATGGGCCATATGGGCGCGCAATTGATGCGTTCGTCCGGTCACCGGCTTCAGCGAAACCCAGGCGAGCTTCTGGGCCGAGGTTTCCACGACCGCATAATAGGTGACGGCGTGGCTGGCGCCCTCATCGCCGTGTTCGGCAATCCGCATGATCGAAATCTTCCTCGCTCTCGTCCTTGGCGAGGAAAGTGGAGATGCGGCCCTGCTTCGGCTTTGGCACGCCGGCGACCAGCGCCCAATAGATCTTGCGCGCCGTGCGATGACGGAACGAACCGGTCAGCGCGCTTGCGGCAAATCGTGTTTTCGCAACCAGAAGGCAACCCGACGTTTCCTTGTCGAGCCGATGCACCAGACGTGGTTTTTGCCCCTTCGCATCGCGCATCACCTCCAGCATCTGATCGACGTGACGCGTGGTTCCGGAACCACCCTGCACCGCCAACCCCGCCGGCTTGTTCAGCACCAGCACGTCGTCGTCCTCAAAGATCGTCATCTCTTTCAGCGCGGCGAGTGTCTTGGCGCCGGCTTCCGACATGTGCGCGGTTGCGCGCGGCACGTCCAGTTTCAGCGGCGGAATGCGGACGCTCTGGCCTTCCTCGAGGCGATCCTTGCTGTCGGCGCGCTTGCCATTGACGCGGAGTTCGCCCTTACGAACGATGCGCTGGATGTGGGAGAACGACAGGCCGGGAAAGCGCGCCTCCAGAAAGCGATCGACGCGCATGTTGTTTTCGTCCGCCGTCACGGTCACGGTCTGGACTTTGGAGGGCAACAGCACCGATTTGTCCTCAGAGGGCCCAGGCGCCACCACAGGCTTAGGCGCGCGAGGTGCCGCGGCCGCAAGAGGCCTGGCCGGCTTGCCCCCGGGCCGATGTGCCCGCTCGGCCTGCGAGCCCCGATAGGGCTTCGCGCCTTTGGGGCGATCGCCCGGTTGGCGTTTCGGCAGCGGTTTTCGGGTACGTCGGCTCATGAGGTTTTCGGCTCCAAAGACCGTCATGGGGTAACGTAAAAGGGGCGGATCGTCACGGCGAAATGAGTACTATTCCCATGCCGGATCGGTCATGTTCCGCGGCCGGAAGATCAGGGAGCGTCGGGGATGCCGTTACTTACGCGTGCTTTGGCGGTTGTTGCAGCAATGGTGGCTGCGTCAGCGTGGGCCGCGGAAAGCCCGATGCCGCCGGAAATCGCCAAGAAACTCGTCGAGCTTGGCCGCGTCATCGACCCGCCGGCGACCGCCAAGCTTTATGCTCCATTCCAGCCATCAGAGCCCTATTTTGGCTTCCGGATCGAGCGCGACCTCAAATATGGCCCTGCCGAGCGCAACCTGCTCGATATATTCATGCCGCAGAATGTGACGTCGGGCCGGCCCGTGCTGATCTTCGTCCATGGCGGCGCCTTCATCGGTGGCAACAAGCGGCTGCCTGGCAGTCCCTTTTACGACAACGTCATGCTGTGGGCGGTGAAGAACGGCTTCATCGGCGTCAATATCACCTACCGTCTCGCGCCACAGTTCCCCTGGCCCGCGGGCGCCGAGGATGTCGCCTCTGCCGTCCAATGGGTATCGAAGGAGATCGGCGAACGCGGCGGCGACCCGTCACGCATCTATCTGATGGGCCATTCGGCCGGCGCGATCCATGTCGCAAGCTATGTGTCGCACCCCGAATTCTACAAGGTGAAGAACGGCGGAGTGAGGGGCGCGATCATGGTGTCCGGCATCTATGATCTGACCGCCTACCCGCTCCCCGAACCCGAGCAAGCCTATTTCGGCAAGGACGCTTCGCGCTACGCCAGCCAGTCATCGCTGCCGGCCCTTTTGAAAACAGATATCCCGCTGATGGCGACCAGCTCAGAGCTCGACCCGCCCGTCTTCGTCAAGCAGCTCGATCTTTTCAAGGAAGCGACCTGCAAGCGGCCCAATGGATGCGCGCGAACGCTGACGTTGCCGCAGCACAGCCACATGTCGGAGGTGTATTCGATCAACACCGCCGATGTCAGGCTGACGGATCAAATCCTGGAGTTCGTGAAGACGGGAAAATAACGCGACCGCGCCGTAACGCTAGTTCCGGCAGTGCGTATCTTCGACAGGTTGGGTTTGCCCCAATCACCTCAGGAGTGACGCATGGGAAAATCTGTGATCCGGCTTTTGATAGCGGCTATTTGCGCGGTGACGCTCGTGACGGTTCCGAAGGTCACGCCAGCCAGGGCGACGCCGAATGACAACTGGCAAATAGAGAAGAATAGAAAGAAAAGCCAGAAGGGTCTCGCCATCAGCGATCCCAAGCCTGCCAGTCCTTCGTGGCCCCCTCCGATGTATGACGACTTCGATCGCAAAAATGGCGGCGGCGGCGGCATGTGAAGCCGCACGGGAAAATTAAGGCTTGCACTTAAACACGCCGCTCCCGCACGACCAGCACGCTTACTTCGTTTCCCGCTCTCTTCTGAGCTTCGCCCAATAATCGAGGCGTTTTCGGATTTCGCGTTCAAAACCGCGCTCAGGCGGATCGTAAAACGTCTGTCGGCCCAGCGCGTCGGGAAAATAATCCTGCCCGGAAAATGCATCCGGCGCGTCGTGGTCGTAATCATAACCTTCGCCGTAGCCTTCCTGTTTCATCAGTTTGGTCGGCGAATTCAAAATATGCTTTGGCGGCAGCAGCGACCCGGCCGCTTTCGCCGTGCGCATCGCGGCGCCAAAGGCCTTGTAGGCGGCATTCGATTTCGGCGCGGTCGCAAGATAAATTACCGCCTGCGCAATCGCGAGTTCGCCTTCCGGATGTCCTAAAAAATCGTAGGCGTCCTTGGCGGCGTTGCAGATCACCAGCGCCTGCGGATCGGCCAGACCAATGTCTTCCACCGCCATCCGCACCACGCGCCGCGCCAAAAACAACGGATCCTCACCGGCATCCATCATGCGCGCGAGATAATAAAGCGCGGCGTCGGGATCGGAGCCGCGCACCGATTTATGCAGCGCCGAGATCAGGTTGTAGTGGCCATCGGCCGATTTGTCGTAAATCGGCGCACGGCGTTGCAGGATCGCCTGCAACTGCGCGGCATCAAAGACTTCCCCGCCGCGCGCGGATCGCCAGACTTCCTCGGCGAAGGTCAGCGCGGCGCGGCCATCGCCATCGGCCATGCGCACCAGCACGGCACGGGCTTCCGCATCGAGCGGCAATTGCCGCGCCTCGACCGTCTCGGCATGAACGAACAGCTTTTCGATTGCGCTTGCGTCGAGCGAATGAAACACCAGCACGCGCGCCCGCGACAACAGCGCCGCGTTGAGCTCGAACGATGGATTTTCCGTGGTCGCGCCGACCAGCACGACGGTGCCGTCTTCCATGACCGGGAGAAACGAATCCTGCTGCGCGCGGTTGAAACGATGTACCTCATCGACGAAAAGCAACGTGCCCTTGCCGGTCTCGCGCCGCGCCCGCGCGGCATCGAATACTTTCTTCAGGTCGGCGACGCCGGAAAACACGGCCGAAATCTGCTCGAAATGCAGTTCGGTCGCGTCCGCCAGGAGCCGCGCCACCGTGGTTTTGCCGGTGCCCGGCGGTCCCCAAAAGATCAGCGAGCCGAGCGTGCGCGTCTCCAGCATGCGGGTCAGCGCGCCGTCGGCCCCAAGAATATGGTCCTGGCCGACGACCTCGGTAAGCGTGCGCGGCCGGATGCGGTCAGGCAAAGGACGCGGCGCGTCCTGCGACAGCCCCGCAGCAGCGAAGAGGTTTTTACCTTCTTGCTTCGGATTTCGGCTCATCCGCCGAGCGTCGCATTGATCTGCTGGCCACCGCGCATCAACCTGATCCGCCAGAGCCGGGAGCTGTCTCGCGTCGCCTTTTCAAGGTCGCTGGTTTTGGCAATCTTCTGGCTATTCACGGCAACGATGATATCGCCCTTCTGGAAGCCGTAGTTGGCGGCGAGACTGCCGTCGGCGATATCCTCTACGACCACGCCGTCGGTATCGGCGTCCAGATGCAGCTCGTCCGCCACGGCTGGAGAGATATTGGCGACTTTCGCCCCCTGGAACGGCGAGCGCGTCGTCAGCACAATTTCATCACGACCAACGTCTGGCGCGGTCTCGAGCGGGATCGTCAACTTGACCGGCCTGCCGGCGCGCTGCACGTCGATCTCCGCCGTCCCGCCCAGCGGACGGGTCGCGAAGCGGTAATCGAAGGCATTGGGATC
>CAVVZW010000080.1:0-4762 GCA_963752265.1 uncultured Alphaproteobacteria bacterium | reverse complement strand
GCACGCGCCCGCCGAGCTTGTTGGTCGCCTGAATGGCGGCGTCGCGGCCCTTTGAGAACACGCCACCAAACACCAGGTCGTAAATCGGCGCCCAACGGTCATAGGCCTGCTCGACCATCTCGCGGTCGAAATCGAGTTCGGTAGCGTCTTCCAGTTTGATGCTCTCTGCCATGGTACTTTCTCGTCTTTCCTTAGTCTGAGGCCGGGCCGGCTCTGCCGTATCCAGCCTCAATTATGATGTGGCTTGGTCCTTAGCCGCCCACCGCGTGACTCTCGGCTGCGATCGGCACGGCACGGGGCAAACGGCTCGGCTGCAACGCACTCAGATTACCGATGAACTGCCGCGCGCTGTTCTCCCAGGAACGCTCCAGCGCGAAGTTGCGGCAGGTTTCGCGCGACATGTTGAGCGCACGCAGGCACGCAGCCTGCAAATCCTTGTCCAGCGCGCCGATCGGATGGTCAGCGATCACGTCGATCGGTCCGGTCACCGGGAACGCCGCAACCGGCGTGCCGCAAGCCAGCGCTTCCAGTTGCACGACACCAAACGTATCGGTGAGGCTCGGGAACACGAAGACGTCGGCGGCCGCCAGATGCGCGGTCAGGTCCGCGCCTTTCTTTTCGCCAAGGAATTTGACGTCCGGGTATTTCTGCTCGAGTTCGCGGCGCTGCGGCCCGTCGCCGACCACGACCTTCGATCCCGGCAGATCCAGCGACAGGAACGCCTCGATATTCTTCTCGACCGCCACGCGGCCCATGGTCATGAAGATCGGGCGCGGCAGGTCGAGAGCCGCCGGGTGATCCGGGTTGAACAGTTGGGTATCGACGCCACGACCCCAGAAGCCGAGCTTGCGGAAGCCACGCGTAGCGAGCTCATTATAAAGAGAGGGGACCGCCACCATCGTCGTGGCCGCGGCGTTATGGAAGTGACGCAGGATCGCATAGGGCACGGCCGCGGGAATGATCGAGCGGACCGCGATATATTCCGGAAAGCGGGTTGTATAAGAGGTGGTGAAGGCGAGACCGCGGCGGCGGCAATAGCCTCGGACCGCCCAGCCGATCGGGCCTTCGGTGGCGATGTGAATAGCCTCAGGTGCAGCCGCCTCGATCCGCCGCGCGATCTCGCGCCGGTTCGGCCACGCGACCCGCAAACCCGGATAGGTCGGCAACTCCATCGAGGGGAAACCCTCGGGCGTCAGGAACTCGATCTCCCCGCCAAGCGGGCCGGCTGCCCGCTGCAGCGAAGTCAAAGTGCGCACCACGCCATTGACCTGCGGATGCCACGCGTCGGTCGCTATCAAGATTCGCATCGCGATTCAGCCTTGCTGATTCCTTGAGGCGCGACGTTGCGTCAGAGATATTTCAAGCGTGTGACGTCATAGAGGTTAACGGTCCTGATTTTGGCATTCAGGTCCGTTCCACTTTGTTTTTGGCGGGTTTTCGCGTCTTCATGACATTTCGATGAAATAATTCATGAATGCGATGAAGTCATTTTGGACACATCTCGAAAACGTCCAGAAATGTTTTGCGGTTAGGAATTGCCGCCAACGACGCGCGGAAACCGTGCGCGAGCGAACCAGGGCAAGCGATCCAGAGAGAGCCGCAAATGTTTGACGCGAGAGTCTTTTCCCGCCGTGTGCTCGTCGCGGCGGCGTTGACCGCAGGTGTTGTCGCCGGGTCGGGTGAGGCTGTCGCCGCACCCTTGCCGCCGCTGTTTCCATTTTTCCCGGTGCCCGAGCAGCCGCCGATGGCGCAGCCGGCGCCGTCGGACAACGTCAATGCAGCGCCGTTCGAACTGCCGGCGCGCTTCAGGCGCCAGATCGTCGTCTATCCGACTCGTGAAGCCGCGGGCACTGTCATCATCGATACGCCCAACACCTATCTTTATTATGTGCTCGGAAGTGGACAGGCGATCCGTTACGGCATCGGCGTCGGCCGCGACGGCTTCACCTGGTCCGGCACGCAAACCGTCACCAAAAAAGCCGAGTGGCCGGACTGGACTCCGCCACCGGAAATGATCGCACGCCAGCCTTATCTGCCGCGCCACATGGCAGGCGGTCCCGGCAATCCGCTCGGCGCACGCGCGATGTATCTCGGCGGCACGGTTTATCGCATCCACGGCACCAACGCGCCGTCGACCATCGGCACGCATGTCTCTTCCGGCTGCATCCGCCTGATCAACGAAGACGTCAGCGATCTCTATTCGCGGGTGAATGTCGGCACCAAGGTGATCGTGCTGCCGATGGACCGCCGCGCGGAGAATGCCTTCGGCGGGCGGGGCTGAGTCTTGATCCTCGTGGTGAGGAGCGCACACCTCGGTATGAAGATCGAGGCTCCCTGGTATCTCCACCCCGCAATAACCCAATCACATCGCTGATGGCGACCCGTCTTTGCGGCAATGGCCGTCTCGCGGAAATTCCAGCGCCACCGATAATGGTGCAGCGCTTGCCTCAGCGAATGGAAACCGGATTGACGCGCGAAAGCGCCTCGTATTTATTTCGGGCGCAACCTTTAATTTTTGCAACTAAATTTTTTACTTAAGCGATTACGGGGGGTCGGGTCATGGGGTTCATTGAGTCCATACAAACCGTCTACTCAAAATATGTGTCGTTCAGCGGCCGCGCGAGCCGATCGGAATATTGGTGGTTTCAGCTTTTCTATATAATTGTCGCCATCGTCATTACGTTCGTCTCGTATTCGGTCTCGGATTCGAACTTCATCCTGACGATTTGGGAATTAGGAAATATCCTGCCCCTTCTCGCCGTTGGGGTCAGACGGCTGCATGACATCGACCGATCCGGGTGGTGGTGCTTGATAGGGCTCATTCCCCTCGTGGGCTGGATTTTGTTGCTCGTCTGGGTTTGCACAGAAGGTACCGCGGGGGATAACCGTTTCGGCGCGGACCCGTTGCCGGCAACTCGGTAACGGCAGTGCGAGCGGAGCGCCGACGCCAGCGCTCTTCTCCGGCCTTCTTTTCCAACCTTCTATTCAGAAGAGAATTCGCATCGCGAAGGCGCGCGCTGTGCCTCCCCGCCTTTCCAAACGGTAATGATCCCACCACATTGCCGCCGCCCCCTAGGGCCATACGCCCGGTGGAACCGGGGTAGCGCCCTCCACGGTAGCCCTATAGAGTCCTGTCAGATTTATCCGGGGAGACGATGCGGCCGAAGATCATTCTGCTCGCGATCGCGGTGGTCGCGGTCTCGTTTGTCGTCACCTTGAAGGCGGTGGACTGGTTTTCACCGCGTGGCGGTGACGGCTCCCGCCCGACTGAGGCTAACCTGCCGCCGTTGCCGCCGGCCCCCCCCAGTTCCGTGATCATGGCGCAGGTCACGATTCCAATCGCCGCGATCCGAGATGCGGCCGAGCGCGGCGCGCCGCGCACCTTTGCCGGCAAGGCCGACAATCCCGTGGCGCAAGTTCTGCAAAACGCCGACATCGGCTGGACCGCCTCGCGCGGACCGCTTTCCGTCACCGGCGGCCAGGACGTGCTGTCGCTCGCCACGTCGCTCAACGGAAAGCTGAACGTCACGGGCTCGCTGGCGGCCAAGACCACCGGCGCGGTCGGAGATGCGATCGGTGGCATCCTTGGCGCCGATGTCGGCAAGCAGATCGGCAGCATCAATATCAAGTCGGTCAATGCCTCCGCCGACATCAAGGGCAGCGTGACTGTGACGGCGCGGCCGAAGTTCGCGGCCGGCTGGCGCATCGAGCCCAACCTCAACGGACAGGTCAATCTCGGCGACACCAGCCTGTCGGTGGCCGGCGCGCGCCTTAACGTTCCCTCACAGATCAAGCCGCTTATCGACAAGAACGTCGCCGACCAGATCGCCTCTGCCGGCGACCGCATCCGCAACGATCCCTCCTTCGAGCGCAATGCGCGCATTCAATGGGCCAAGGCCTGCCGTTCGATCCCCCTGCAAACCTCGAGCACGGCGGCGCCTTCGCTTTGGCTCGAATTGCGGCCGACGCGCGCGGTGGCGGTGCAGCCGAACGTCGGCCCGACCGCGATCACCATGACGCTCGGCATCGAGGCGGAAACCCGCATCACGCCGAAACAGACCACGCCACTGTGTCCGTTCCCCGAAAAGCTCTCCGTGGTGCCGCCGACGCAGCCGATCGTCTCCATCGGAATCCCGATCGACATTCCCTTTGCCGACGTCGACAAAATCGTGGAAGCCCAACTGATCGGCCGCACCTTTCCCGAAGACGGATCGAGTTCGGTGAACGTGACCGTGAAGCGGGCGCGGGTTTCCGCGTCAGGCGACCGGCTGCTGATTTCACTGTTGGTCAGCGCCAAGGAAAAAAACAGCTTCTTCTCGTTCGGCGGCGAAGCGACCGTGCATATCTGGGGCAAGCCGGTACTCGATCAGAAAAGCCAGATCCTGCGGCTCGCCAATGTCGAAATGGGGGTGGAATTGGAAGCTGCCTTCGGGTTTCTGGGCGCCGCTGCCCGCGCCGTTATGCCGCGCCTGCAAAAGACGCTGGCCGAGAAGACCACGGTGGACCTCAAGCCGTACCTCGGCGATGCGCAGATTCATGCACAAGAGCACCAAGGATATCTTCCGTGAATTCGCCGACATGGACCCGAAGCTCCATCTGGGCCGCGGCGACGTCAAATACCACAAGGGCTATTCCAGCGATTGGACGACTGAAGCTTGGCAGAAGGTCCACTTGTCGCTGTGCTTCAATCCCAGCCACCTGGAGTTCGTCAACCCGGTGGCCCTGGGAGCATGACGATCCAAGCAAGACCAGTCGCACGACG
>CAVVZW010000079.1:0-3960 GCA_963752265.1 uncultured Alphaproteobacteria bacterium | reverse complement strand
CCAGGCTGTGTGAAAACCCCTGTCGATGCTATGATTCTGCTGCTGAATCGGCGGGGGGAAGTGATGCGGGGTTTCGTTCAAGGGGCGGATCGCCAGCAGACGACGCTGTTTCCGGAATGCCTTGATGATTGGGTCGACGAGAGCAATTCCATTCGTGCGGTCGATGTGTTCGTGGATGCGTTGGAACTGCGCGACCTCGGGTTCGATGGCGTTGATCCAGCAGCGACCGGCCGGCCGGCGTACCATCCGTCGCCGATGCTCAAGCTCTACATTTACGGCTATCTCAACCGGGTCCAATCGAGCCGGCGGCTGGAGCGTGAGGCTGGCCGCAATCTTGAGGTGATGTGGCTGACCGGGCGGCTCGCGCCGGATCACAAAACCATCGCCGACTTCCGCAAGGACAATGGCCCCGCGATCAAGAAGGTTTGCGCCCAATTCGTCGAGTTGTGCCGCAAGATGGGCCTGCTGACGAAGGCCAGCGTTGCCATCGACGGCAGCAAGTTCAAGGCTGTGAACAGTCGCGACAACAACTTCACGCAAGGCAAGATCCAGCGCCGCCAGAAGCAGATCGAAGAGAGCGTGGCGCGCTACATGAGCCAACTGGACACCGCCGACCGCCAGACTGCCGCAGGAGAAGAGCCGTCGGAAACGGTGCTGCTGACCAAGACGCGGCTTAAGGAAAAGCTGGCGAAGCTTGAAGAAGAAGTGAAGCGGCTGGCCGCGATTGAAAAGGCATTGCTCGCCTCGCCCGACAAGCAGATATCGCTGACCGATCCGGATTGCCGCTCGATGGCAACGAGCGGGCGCGGCTCAGGCATGGTCGCCTACAACGTACAAAGTGCGGTCGACACCACGAACCATCTGATCGTCGCGCACGAGGTCACCAACGTCGGCACCGATAGATCGCAACTGGCGACGATGGCGCAGGCTGCGAAAGCCGCGCTGCGCAGCGATAACTTGGACGTCGTTGCGGATCGGGGCTACTTTAAAGGTGAGGAAATCCTGGCATGCGAACAGGCCGGGATCGCGGTCACGCTACCCAAGCCGCAAACCTCGGGGGCCAAGTCGGCAGGTCGCTTTGGGAAATCTGATTTTGTCTATTTGGCCAAGGACGATGTCTATCGCTGCCCGGCCGGCGAGAAGCTGGCGCACCACTTCACCGCTGATGAAGATGGTCAGAAAATGCGGATTTACCTGACCAAGGCGTGCCGCACATGCCCGTTTAAGGATCAGTGCACAACGTCCAACGAGCGCCGCATCAAACGGTGGGAACACGAACACGTCGTCGAGGCGGCGCAGACGCGGCTTGATCAGAACCCACAAGCCATGCGTGTTCGCCGCGAAACCGCCGAGCATCCGTTCGCCACGCTGAAGATGCGGATGGGTGCGACACACTTTCTAATGAAGCGGTTGCCCAATGTCGCGACCGAAATGGCGCTGAACGTACTCGCCTACAACCTCACGCGCGTAATGAACATCGTCGGCATCAAGCCGCTCCTGGTGGCAATCCGGGCGTGAAGAGTTCGTGCTGTTATGCGCATCGTGTGACCGTTCAGGTCGCCCAGCGTGCCCCGAGGCTGCGCCCGGGTTGACTCCAAACTCGATACAGCAAAAATATGCTCAACCGTCGTGTCGACGCAGATCGTCCCCGATCGGGTGCAGTTTTTGGGGCACGAAAAACGTTTTTACACAGCCTGGGTCAAAAGCGTCGTTCTGATGCCCGGCGGATCGCTTCCGATCTGCCCCAAACAACGGACATCGTGACACCGGCCCGACTGGTCCGTTTCGTGCCACAACCAGACTCATGCAATGCAATAAAAGCCTCTTTATTCGATCACCTCGTCGGCACGCAGCAATAGGCCGGGGGGAATGGAGAGACCCAACGCCTTCGCGGTTTTCAGATTGAGGACCAGCTCAAATTTGCTAGGTCGCTCAATCGGCAGGTCTGCCGGCTTCGTCCCTTGCAGAATCTTGCCACTCATTACCCCCAATTGACGGATGATGTCCGACAGATTTGGTCCGTACGCCAATAATCCTCCAACACGTGCAAAATCCGGGAAAAGGGTGATCGCAGCGAGACGATAACGTAAGGCAAGGTCGGAAAGCCTTTGCAGGTTTGGCGGAATTATTGGCGAGGACAAAATCAGCATTGCTCCGATGCCGCGTGCGTGGGCGGCCGAGAACGCGGTTTCAAAATCTGATGGGACTTGAACCTCAAGGACATCCAGATCGATTTTCATGGACGAAGCAGCGGTTCGCACCGCATCCATTTGCACCGGACCGCTATTCCGATCCCAGAGCACCGCCGCGCGCGAAAGTCCCGAACCGATCTCGGTCAGCATTTGCAAACACTTCGGAGTGAAGTCCGGGAAGTCCAAAAAGACACCGGTGATGCTGCCACCGGGACGTGCCAAACTCGCCGCGATACCGCTGGCCAACGGGTCAGTCTCCAAGTCGATCGCAACGATCGGGGTGTCCGGTGCGACCTTGCGAAACGCCCGCGTGACCGCGAGACCTTGCGCAATAAATAAAGCTACATGACCAGCGACGATTTCGTCGATCAGCGGAGCAATAAGGCTTGGATCACCGTCCGTCGTTCGGACGACAAGATTGACCTGTACCGACGCAGCCAAGCCGGATTCCCGCAAACCAGCCATGATTTCTTCAACGCGAGAGGCGAGGTTGGATTTGGGGCCGGTGTAGAGGTAGCCAATCCTCGGTGCGATTGTTTGTGCTCGTGCGATGGCGGGCCAAGACGCCAATGCTCCGCCCAAGCCACCCAGAAATTGACGACGCTTCATTCCTACTCCCCAAGCCGAGGAAACGACATCGTACCGGCTCAAATTGGGGTTTGGGAAGGGGTTGAAATCGGCTTTGCCGCTGCAACATGGATAGTGTCCCAGTTCCGCTGCGGGTCAATCTCGACCGATTCCAGCCTTTTGGCCTATGTCCGGTGTACCCACGGTAGCGGCCCAATGGCAAACATCCCCGAACGGCAGCTTCGTGCCAACGCGGAAGTCGCCCCTACACGTAACAAAAGCCCGACACATTGGTCGGGCCTTAAGTCTTATCGAGGATGGGGCGGATCAGTACTTAGCAACGACCTAACCGGCCCAACAAGCGAACCCTCAGCCAACAAGCCCGGTCGATTTGTAGTGAGAAATAACTGACAGTAGCTATCGGAATGACTTGGGCGAGCCCCGGTTATTAGCGCCACGCGAACACTGAGACGCTTCGGCGGTTACTTCAGCGACAACGCCAGTCCGCTCAAATCCAGGCTGACGATAAGGCCGTCTTGCTCGCCGCTTAGCTCCAGCACGGCGCCGTTCTGGTTGGTGAGGACGATGGCTTGTGCGCCCCTCCCAACGGCGGCGCCAGCGCCGCCCTGGGCGTAGACCCCGGAGACGTCCGACGGACGGTGGATATTGCTGACGGTACCATGGAAGTGCGTCTCCGAGGCGCCGAAAGTGAAGCCGTAACTCAACCCGCCGATCGACAGCGGATATCTGCGGCCCTGATACGTCAGCACGCCTTCGCCGGCCGATCCCCCGATGATGAACCCGGCTTTGAAGATACGGATGCGGACGGTGCCATTGTCGGCGTTCGCAACCGACATCGCGCCGACGAGCGCCGCCATGGCGAGGAGACCGACTCTTAATACCGACAAGACTTTCATCGTTAACTACCCTTCAAATTAAAAGCGATGGGCCGCATGACCCATCGCCGCGATAACTCATAGCTATGATTTGTTCAAAACGCGCGAAAAACCCTTATGTTCCACACTCACCGATCTGAGAATTCTTTGCACCACAGCAAACAGTGGCTATTCGATCACTTCGTCAGCGAGCGATGTCCGTTCCGGGTCAAAAGCGTCGTTCTGATGCCCGGCGGATCGCTTCCGATCTGCCCCAAACAACGGACATCGTGACACCGGCCCGACCGGTCCGTTTCGTGCCAACG
>CAVVZW010000078.1:0-9917 GCA_963752265.1 uncultured Alphaproteobacteria bacterium | reverse complement strand
TCGGTCGGCGTCACCTCCGGCTATCACCTGTTCAACGCCGCGCCGTACATCCTGACGCTGGCGATCATGATCATCACCTGCTCGCCGAAGCGCACGCTGACCGGTGCGCCCGCCGAACTGTCGATCACGAAGTAAACGAGGCCAACCATGCCCGAGCGCACCATCAAGTCCGAGCCCTACGCCTGGCCCTATAATGGCGACCTTCGTCCCGCGAATACCGCGCTGATCATCATCGACATGCAGACGGACTTCTGCGGCGTCGGCGGCTATGTCGACAAGATGGGCTATGATTTGTCACTAACCCGCGCGCCGATCGAACCGATCAAGCGTTTGCTCGCAGCGATGCGCGCAGGCGGCTACCACATCATCCACACCCGCGAGGGGCATCGGCCGGACCTCGCAGACTTACCCGCCAACAAGCGCTGGCGTTCGCGCCAGATCGGCGCCGGCATCGGCGACGACGGCCCATGCGGGCGGATTCTCGTCCGCGGCGAGCCCGGCTGGGAAATCATTCCCGACCTCGCGCCGATCGCCGGCGAGCCGATCATCGACAAGCCCGGCAAGGGATCGTTCTGCGCCACCGACCTCGAACTGTTGCTACGCGTGCGCGGCATCGAGAACATCGTGCTGACCGGCATCACCACCGATGTCTGCGTTCACACCACCATGCGCGAAGCCAACGACCGCGGGTTCGAGTGCGTGCTGATTGAGGATTGTTGCGCGGCGACCGACAAGAGTAATCACGACCATGCGCTGAAGATGATCAAGATGCAGGGCGGCGTGTTCGGCGCGGTGGCCAAATCCGCCGATCTCATTGGAGTAATTTCGTGAAGATCGGCGAATATCCCCCGCCTTCCGGCGCCTTCGGCGTCAACGCCATTGCGATGACCATGCGCTTCGGCGATTTCCTCGCGCTCGACAATGTCGAACTCAAGGTCAAGCCCGGTACGCTGCACGCCCTGCTTGGGGAAAACGGCGCGGGCAAGAGCACGCTCGTCAAATGCATCATGGGCTACTACCACGCCACGCAAGGCGACATCCTGGTCGGCGACCGCGAGCAGTCGATCGCCAACCCGAAGGACGCGCACGCGCTGGGCTTGGGCATGGTCTATCAGCACTTCACGCTGGTGGGCGCGATGACGGTGGCGGAAAATCTGGTGCTGGCGCGCGACGACGTGCCGGCCGTGGTCGACTGGACCAAGGAAAAGAAAGAGCTCGAAGAATTCCTGTCGCGGATGCCGTTCAAGGTGCCGCTCAACGCACGTGTCTCCGACATCTCGGCTGGCGAACGGCAGAAGTGCGAAATCCTCAAGCAGCTTTATCTGAAGCGGCGCTTTTTGATTCTCGACGAGCCGACCTCGGTGCTGACGCCGGGCGAAGCCGACGAAGTCTTGGGCATGCTGCGCAAAATGGTCGAAGATGGTGAACTGACCATCCTGATGATCACCCACAAATTCCGCGAGGTGATGGCGTTTGCCGATGAGGTGACGATCCTGCGCCGCGGCAAGCTGGCCGGCAAAGGCCTCGTCAAGGAGCTGACGCCGGATGCGATGGCGCGCGCGATGATCGGCGCGGAAGAACTCACCATCCAGCCGCCGCGCTCGGGCGAGACCGGCGGCGTGCGGCTTGAGCTCAGCAAGGTTTGCGCGCTCGACGATGCCGGCGCGATTGCGGTGAACGACGTCTCGCTCTCGGTGCGTGGCGGCGAGATCGTCGGCATCGCAGGCGTCTCCGGCAACGGCCAGCGCCAGCTCGTCGAGGTGCTCGCCGGCCAGCGCGAAGCCGAAAGCGGCGAAATCCGCGTCGCGGGCGAGGCCTATCATGCCCACCGCGAGGAGATGCGCCGGCACAAGATGTCGCTATTGCCGGAGGAGCCGCTGAAAAATGCCTGCGTTGGCGGCATGAGCGTCGCCGATAACGTCGCTTTTCGCGAATTCGACCGCGCGCCCTTTGCCAAAGGCGGCTGGTGGCTCAACGGCGCCGCCTTCCGCAGCGACGCGATCCGGAAAATCAACCTCTACAAGATCAAAACCCGCGGGCCCGATACGCCGATCTCGGCGCTGTCGGGCGGTAACGTGCAGCGCGCGGTGCTGGCGCGCGAACTCGGCGGCGATGTCGAGGTGCTGATTGCGGCCAATCCCTGTTTCGGGCTCGATTTCGCGGCCGTGGCCCAGATCCATGCCGAGATCATGGCGGCGCGCAACCGCGGCGCGGCGGTGCTTCTGGTCAGCGAGGACCTCGACGAATTGCTCGAATTGTCGGATCGTCTGGTGGTGATGTTTCACGGCCAGTTCGTCTATGAGGCCCGCGCCAGCGAGGCGGACCTGACGGAAGTCGGCCGCCACATGGCAGGACACTGATGACCGATGTCGAAGGCCTGACGCAGTCCCAACTGGACGAACATTTCCTGCGGCATTCCTTCGGCGTCGCCCGTGCGTCGATGGCGAACGGCAACCATCCCTTTGGCGCCATCCTGGTCGATCGAAACCGCAAGGTGCTGATCGAGACCGAGAACGGCTACATGCCTGCCCATGACGGCACCGCGCATGCCGAGCGCGTGCTCGCGACGCTTGCCTGCCGCACGATCGAAGCCGGTGTCCTGGCCGGGGCCACCATCTATTCTTCGGCCGAGCCCTGCGCGATGTGTGCCGGCGCGATCTACTGGGCGGGTATCGGCCGGCTGGTCTATGGCCTGAGCGAACAGAGATTGCGCGGCATCACCGGTAACCACCCGGAAAACCCCACCCTCGATCTGCCCTGCCGCGCGGTGTTTGCGAGCGGCCAGCGCTCAACCGACGTGGTCGGGCCCCTGCTGGAAGATGAGGCCGCAGCCCTTCACGCCGGGGTCTGGGGCCGATAAAAGCCTTTGGCGCTTTAATCCAACCGGCGCGGACTCCTCCCCCGAAAACTTTCAGTGCGTAGGATGGGTGGAGCGCAGCGATACCCATCAACCCATATTCGGGTTTCTGAAAGCGATGGGTTTCGCGAATAGCTAAACCCATCCTACCTTATCGTCAAAAAAATGGCGCCGCGATCATCTCGCGGCGCCATTCTTTTCAGGTCCAATCAGAAGATCAGAACTTCACAGTGACACCGGCCTGAGCTGACTGTTCGGTACAGCTGTTGGTGCTCGCCGTTCCCGGACCGGCGACCGTGCAGACGCCAGGAGCGTTGTTATGATCGAGGCCGAACTTGTTCTGCCAATAACGATAGGAAACCCAGAGATCGACGAAGTGGCTGTACTTCCCACCCCAGACGGCCTTGGAGGCGTCGAAGGTCAAACGGATCGGTTCGGAGTTGAGCTCAGTCTTGGTCGCAGTGCCACCGCTGGCCAGTCCGAGCGGCTGGTTCTGGTTGCCCTTCGGTCCATACCAGCCAGCACGGCCGCTGATCGACCAGAACTGCATATTCTCCGGCAGGAAGCCGAGGTCCATGTAGTAATTGACTTCGACTGCCCAGGTAACGTTGAAGTTGGTGTTGCCGTCAATCGAGCAGTTCGTACCGGGAATGCCGCCAGGAGCAAACACGCCGCACTGATCGAACGCGTTGTGGTTGATTTCCTTGTAGGCCAACGGCGCTACGTTGAAGTAGCCCTTGTAGGGAAGATCAAAGGCGAATTGCAGACCAGCGACCCAGTCGCGCTTGGCGGGAGCGAGGAAGGTGTTCTCGTTCTCCATGTCGGCGCCGACTTCGAACGAGACGTTATGCAGCGGGCCCATGCTGAAGGCCTTGGTGCCGAAGATTTCGTTAAAGCCGAACGTGGAGCGGAACAGACCGTAGGTTTCGGTCGCGCCGGCGCAGTTCGCGTTCGTGGTGATGCCGCTGGAAAGGATGCCGGCGTTCGTGCAAGGCGAGGCCGGATCGTTGTGGTCCGACTTGAACATCGAGATGGTGAAGAAGTTCGTGCCGTAGGCCCAGACGTCGAAGTGGGTGAACGAGTAGACCTGCTTGGCGGTGTGGCCGTCGAGGCCGCCGCCCGGCTTGACGCTGAAGGCGCCCGGATCGGTACCCGTAAAGATGTAGGAGTAGCTGATGCGGTCGTCGATCACCAGGAAGAAGGGAATATCCTTGACCGGCTTCACGGCTTTCACCGGAAGATCCGCAGCTCGTGCCATCCCGGCGGAAGCAAGCGCGGCGAAAGACAGCGCCGCAGTTGCATAGATTGTTTTTCTAAACGACATCAGTACCCCCAATTCAAAGCGAACCATCAACAGGCCCTTGAATGGAACAGTTACGCCGTTCATGCAGGGAGAGAAGCCTCAAGTTTCTCCACGGCCTGCTACAAGAATAGTCAAAAAATATCTGGACCCTCCAAGGCATGCGTGGCTTGCGGGTGTCCCAGGCGGCGAACACACGCTAGGCGGGAGCCGTCGGATTCCACATTCGACTTGTTTTTATTGGTGTTTTTGATTGTCCGGTCATTTCAAGGCGGCGCCGGATTCGCGGCCAAACGGCTCCGCGGCCGCTTCGCAAAACGATGAAATGACGATGCTCATATCCAAAGCAGGTTCACGCGTTCGATGACGAATTGCAACCGACCGTCACAATTATGCAACAGGGTGCCACGCTGCGGAAAGCTCTAATGGTACTGAATTAGGGTCCGGCAAAGGGCCCGCCAGAGAATCGTTTCAAATCTCCAGGTCGGGCGGTTCGGAAGTCCGTATCATCACGCCCTTCGCAAACGCAGCATCAGGGCTGCCAAAGCGTTGGGCAACGACTGGCGCTTTTTCGCTACTTACGTTGGCGCCTAAACTGGCACAGTATTGTGACACCCATCTCGTAACCGTGAGCCCGAATGTCAGATTCGACGCCCGTCAGCCGGCATTCCGGCGAAACCCCCCTCCTGCAAACGGTTGGGCTGACCAAGCGCTACGGCAGTTTCGCCGCTAATGATTCCATCGACATCGATATCTGGCCGGAGGAAATCCACGCCCTGTTGGGCGAGAACGGGGCGGGCAAGTCGACGCTGGTCAAAACCATCTATGGACTGGTCCAGCCGAGCGAAGGCGAGATGCGGTGGGAGGGCAAGCGGATGGTCCTGTCCGGACCGTCGGAGGCGCGCAGCCGCGGCATCGCCATGGTGTTCCAGCACTTCTCGCTGTTTGACAATCTGACGGTGGCCGAGAATGTCGCACTCGGACTCGACGGCAAGGAATCTTTCAAGGACATGTCGGCGCGGCTCGAACAGGTGTCGCGCACCTACGGGCTTCCGCTCGATCCGCGCCGCGAGGTCTGGCAATTGTCGGTCGGCGAACGCCAGCGCATCGAGATTGTGCGCGCGCTGATGCAGAATCCGAAATTCCTGATCCTCGATGAGCCGACCGCGGTTCTGACCCCGCAGGAGGCCGATCAGCTCTTCATCGTGCTGAACCGGTTGAAAGCTGAGGGCCGCGCCATCCTCTACATCAGCCACAAGCTCGACGAAGTGAAGCGGCTCTGCGACACCGCGACCATTCTGCGCGGCGGCAAGAAGGTCTCAACCTGCAATCCGAAGGCGGAGACCGCGGCCTCGCTGGCGCGGATGATGGTTGGCACCGAGATCAAGGAAGTCAAAGCTGCAGCGGCCCGCAAGATCACGGTGCCGCGGCTGGTCGTCAACGACCTCTGCCTTGAGCCCGACGATCCCCATGGCGTGCGATTGCAAAACATCTCGCTCGAAATTCGTGGCGGTGAAATCCTCGGCATCGCGGGCGTCGCGGGCAATGGCCAGGATGAATTCTTCTCCGCTCTTTCCGGCGAGCGATACTCCAACGACCCCGGCACTGTCGTGATCGACGGCATCGGCGCCGGCCATCTCTCCATCACCCAGCGGCGCAAGCTGGGTGCGGCTTTCGTACCTGAAGAGCGGCTCGGCCACGGCACCGCGCCGCGCATGAAATTGTCGGAGAACGCGCTTTTGACCGGCCACGCCGCCAGCGGCATGGTCAGGTTCGGCTTCGTCGATACGCCAGCGACGTTGTCGACCGTCGACCGCACCACCAAGACGTTCGACGTGCGCAAGGCCAAGCGCGATCCGGAGGCGGCGAGCCTGTCCGGCGGCAATTTGCAGAAATTCATTGTGGGGCGCGAAATCCTGCGAAACCCGGCCGTGCTGGTGGTGAGCCAGCCGACCTGGGGCGTCGATGCAGGCGCCGCCGCGGTGATCCGCCAGGCGCTGCTTGATCTCGCGGCTGCCGGTGCAGCCGTACTCGTCACAAGTCAGGATCTCGACGAACTCGCCGAGATCACCGACCGGATTGCGGTGATGTTTCACGGGCGGCTGTCGGAGGCGCTGCCGACGGCAGAGGCCACGCGCGAGAAACTCGGACTGTTAATGGGCGGAAGCGGCCTTGATGCGAAGGAGGCGGCGCATGCAGCTGGTGCTTGAGAAGCGCGCCGAGCGATCCAACACGATTGCGCTCGTTTCGCCCTTGATCGCGATCGGATTGACGATCGTGACCATGGTCATCCTGTTCGCCATTCTCGGCAAGAATCCGGCGCTCGCGCTCCGGGTCTACTTCATCGATCCCCTGAGCGACAGCTATTCGCTGCAGGAAATCGCGGTCAAGGCGACGCCGCTCGTCATGATCGCGATCGGGCTGTCGCTTTGTTATCTCGCCAATGTCTGGAACATCGGCGCCGAAGGACAATTCCTGATCGGCGCCGTGGCGGGAAGCTGGCTCGCGGTGAAAACCAACGGCACCGACGCAGGTCCCTGGGTGTTGCCGGCCATGCTGGTGATGGGCGCCGCCGGAGGCGCGCTCTATGCGTTGATCCCGGCGATCTGCAAGGTGAGGTTCGGCGCCAGCGAGATTCTGACCAGCCTGATGCTGGTCTACGTCGCCGATCTCTTCCTCGATTATCTCGTGCGCGGCCCCTGGCGCGATCCGAACGGCTTTAACTTTCCGACCACCGCGGAATTCGATCCCGTCGCCACCGTTCCCATTCTGGTCGAGGGCGGCCGTCTGCACCTGGGTGCGGTTTTCGCGCTGATTGTGGTGCTGGCGGCGGCCGTCATGCTCAGCCGAATGATCAAGGGTTTTGAAATCCGCGTGGTGGGAGCAGCCCCCCGCGCCGCACGCTTTGGCGGTTTCAATTCCAAGCAGCTGATCGTGCTGACCTTTGCCATTTCCGGCGCTTTGTCCGGACTTGCCGGGATCATCGAGGTCGCAGGTCCGGTCGGGCATCTTCAACCGGGCTTTTCGCCGGGTTACGGATTCACCGCCATCATTGTCGCCTTCCTTGGACGGCTGAACCCGGTTGGAATATTAATTGCAGGCCTTTTCCTCGCGCTTACTTTCATCGGCGGCGAACAGGCCCAGATCGCAATGAAAATACCTCTCGATGTGACCAAGGTTTTTCAGGGCATCCTGCTGTTCTACGTGCTCGCCTGCGATTCCCTCATTCTCTACCGGATCCGGCTGGTTTCCGCTTCGCCACAGGTGCCTAGTGGAACTGCTTGATCCTAAATTTCTTGAGTCCGTTATCCTGTCGATCCTCGCGGCATCGACACCCCTGTTGATCGCGGCCACGGGCGAACTCGTGACCGAGCGCTCCGGCGTCCTCAACCTCGGCGTCGAAGGCATGATGATCGTGGGGGCAGCCTGCGGATTTGGCGGCGCCTGGCTCACCGGTTCGATCATCATCGGCGCGATTTTCGGAATCGTTGCAGGCGCCTTGATGTCGCTGATCTTCGCTCTCATGACGCTCGGCCTTGCGGTCAACCAGGTCGCCACCGGACTTGCCTTGACGATCCTCGGGGTCGGGCTCTCCGGTCTGATCGGCGCCGGCTTCGTCGGCGAGCGCATCACGCCGGCGGCGCATCTTTACATTCCAGGCCTGACAGACATTCCTTTTGCGGGGAGAATCCTGTTTGGCGAAGACGCCTTCGTCTATTTGTCGCTGGCGCTCTTGATCGGCGTCTGGTGGTTTCTTTATCGCACGCGTGCCGGCCTCGTGCTGCGCGCCGCCGGCGACAATCACGTCTCCTCCCATGCGCTCGGCTATCCCGTGCTCAAAATCCGCTTGTATGCCGTGATCTTCGGCGGCGCTTGCGCCGGCCTTGCAGGCGCCTATCTGCCGCTCGCCTATACGCCGTTCTTCATTCCGGGCATGACCGCGGGCCGCGGCTGGATTGCGCTGGCGCTGGTGGTGTTCGCCTCGTGGCGCCCAGGCCGCCTCGCGATCGGCGCTTACCTGTTCGGCGCCGTGACCATTCTGCAGCTGCATGTTCAGGCGTTCGGCCTCGGCATACCCTCGCAATTCATGTCGTCGCTGCCTTATCTGGCGACGGTCATTGTCCTTGTTCTGATTTCTCGGGCGAGAACCGGCGGCTCGACCGCGCCCGCGGCGTTGGGAAATACGTTCGTGCCGGATCGATAAATACCTGAAGCGTGCGATTGGGGAGCGTGCGCTTTGAGGATCGTTGTCCACCCCTCAAGTAACCGGAGAAACCCATGAGAAAATTTCTCATTGCGGCGACGGCAGTGATGATTACGGCCGGCGCAAGCCTGCCCAGTGCGTCCGCCGAAGACAAACTCAAAGTCGGCTTCATCTATCTTGGCCCGGTCGGCGATCTCGGCTGGACCTATCAGCACGACGTCGCACGCCAGGCCCTGTTGAAGGAACTCGGCGACAAGATCGAGACCACCTATCTCGAAAATGTCAGCGAAGGTCCCGACGCCGAGCGTTCGATCGAACAACTCGTGCGCGCCGGCAACAAGCTGATCTTCACCACGTCCTTTGGCTATATGGATCCAACGCTGAAGGTCGCCAAGAAGTATCCGAACGTGCATTTCGAGCACGCCACCGGCTTCAAGCACGACAAGAACATGGGAATCTACAACGGCCGATTCTATGAAGGCCGCTACATCCAGGGCGTAATCGCCGGCAAGATGTCGAAGGCGGGCGTGCTCGGCTACATCGCCTCGTTCCCGATTCCCGAAGTCATCATGGGCATCAACGCCACGATACTCGGCGCGCAGACGGTCAACCCGAACATCAAGGTCAAGATCATCTGGGCCAACACCTGGTTCGATCCGGGCAAGGAAGCCGATGCCGCCAAGGCCCTGCTGGATCAGGGCGCCGACGTGATCATGCAACATACGGACTCTCCGGCCGCGATGCAGATCGCTTCCGAGCGCGGCAAACTGGCGTTCGGCCAGGATTCCGAAATGATCAAGTTCGGGCCGAAGACCCAGCTCACCTCGATCATCGACAATTGGGGCCCCTACTACATCCGCCGCGTCAAGGCCGAACTCGACGGCAAGTGGGAAACGGACAACGTCTGGGACGGCCTGAAAGACAAGATGGTCGTGATGGCGCCCTACACGAATATGCCTGACGACGTGAAGAAGCTGGCGATGGACACCGAAGCCGCGATCGTCGCCGGCAAGCTTGCTCCGTTCAAGTGCCCGATCATCGACCAGGATGGCAAGACGGTCGAGTGCAAGGGCGGCGATCATCTCGACGATGGCCAGGTGCTCGGCATGAACTTCTACGTCAAAGGCATCGACGAAAAGATTCCGGGCAAGTAAGCGCTCGAAATCATCGAGACAGAGAGGCCGGGCGGAAATGCCCGGCCTTTTTTACTTATATCGACCTCATCCTGCGGAGCGGCCGCACCCGAGCAGGCCGAGCGCTAGCGAGGCCGTCGCGAACGGCGCAATCAAGGCCACGTCTCGAAGGATAGCCACGGGCTTCATGGTTCTCCCGGCAATACGAAGTATTGTCCGGTAGACGGCGCGCTATTGTTTTGTGCCGTTCGCTAACGGGCTTCGCTTACACTCGCCTGCTCGGGCACGTGCGCCTCCTCACCATGAGGGGAGAACTTTCACCCCGCCTGCAAAGCTCGCGCAGCCGCGCTGTGGCGGCGGATCAGGTCCGCGACATCAAGCCCCGGAATGGCGCCGTCGACGACAGTCCACTTCCCCGCGACC